>JAIWNN010000170.1 GCA_020216805.1 Desulfarculus sp.
CGGCAACCTGGCCGGCCTGGCCGGCCGCCAGCGGAGGGGCTGCCCGAGCCTCCGCCGCCAGGCCCGACGGCTGATCCGGGGCGGCGGGCCGGCCCCGCGCCTGCTATAACTTGGACCGGACCCGCCGGGTCGATCCCGGCCGCACCCCACCCCCGGCCCGGCCCCGGCCGGGGTTCGAAGGTGGCGCCATGACGCCCAAACGCGAAGAATCTCCCTGGCCCCGCCTGCTGGCCACCCTCTTGTTGGGCTTTTTCCTCAACGTGCTCTCCACCACCCTGTTCAACTGGTGGGCGGTGGGGTCGGTGAAACTGATGCCCCTGGTGGTGATGGTGGTCTCGGCCGGGTTCCGCCTGCCCCTATGGGGGGGCGGGGCGGTGGCGGTGGTGCTGGGTTACCTGGGCGATCTGGTCAGCGGCGGGGTGGTGGGTCTGCAGGTCATCGCCTGTCTGCTGGTGGTCTGCATCTGCGCCCTGGCCCAGCGCAAGCTGGAGATCAACTCCTGGCCCTTCCAGATGCTGGCGGTGGGCCTGATGAGCCTGGTCCTGCACCTGACCGTCATCGGCGGATTGATGCTGGCCGGCCGCGAGCACCTGACGCCCAGCCGGCTGCCCTGGGTGCTGGCGGCCCAGTCGGCGCTCTCGGCGCTCACCGCCCCGGTCTTTTTCGCCCTGCTGGAGGCGCTGGTCAGGGGGTTGGCGGGCCTGTGGCGCCTGGCGGGGAGAGGCGGGGCGTGAGGCCGCTTTTCGCCAAGGAGGGCAAGAAGCGCCGGCAGGCCCCGAAGAGGGTCGGAACCAACCAGCCCCTGGGGCGCTCCCGGGTCTTCGAGCCGGCCGAGGCCCCCGAGGCCCGTCGCTCCATCACCCTGGCGGCGGTGGTGGTGGGGCTGGCCATCCTGGCCCTGATGGGCCGGCTGTGGTACCTCCAGCTCCTGCAGGGCGAACACTTCCGCAATCTTTCGGAGAACAACCGCATCCGGCTGGTGGACGTGCCCCCCAGCCGGGGCCTGATCTTCGACAGCCAGGGCCGGCTGCTGGCCGACAACCGCCCGGCCTTCACCCTGGCGGTGGTGCCCGAGGACGTGGACGACTGGGACGAGCTGGGCCAGCGCCTGGAGAACCTGGTGGGCATCACCCCCGAGGAGCTGCAGCGGGCCCGGGAGAGCGCCAAGGGCCAGCCTCCCTTCAAGCCCCTGCGCCTGCGCTCCCATCTGGACCGCGACCAGTTGGCGGTGTTGGAGACCTTCCGCTACGAGCTGCCGGGGATCAGGGTGCTGGTGGAGTACCGCCGGGCCTACCTGCACGCCAAGGAGGCGGCCCACGTCATCGGCTACCTGGGGGAGATCAACCAGCAGGAGCTGAGCGAGGCCCCCCGCTCCCTTTACCGCATCGGCGACTACGTGGGCCGCTACGGCCTGGAGCGAACCCGGGAGCGGGTGCTGCACGGCCGGCGCGGGGCCCGCCAGGTGGAGGTGGACGCCATGGGCCGGGAGCTGAAGCTCCTGGAGGAGATCGACGCCCAGCCCGGGCAGTCCCTGACCCTGACCATCGATCTGAAGCTGCAGCAGGCGGCGGCCGAGGCCCTGGGCGACGAGGTGGGGGCGGTGGTGGCCCTGAACCCCAAGAACGGCCAGGTCTACTGCCTCTACTCCAGTCCCAGCTTCGACCAGAACAACTTCATCACCGGCATGAGCCCCCGGCTGTGGGAGGCCCTGGCCAACGACGAGTTCCACCCCCTCAAGGACCGCGCGATCAGCGGCCTGTACCCCCCCGGCTCCACCTATAAGATCATCACCGCCGCCGCCGGGCTGGCCGAGGGCGTGATCACCCCCCAGACCATCATCAACTGCCCCGGCGAAATCTCCTTTGGCGGACGGTCCTACAAATGCTGGGCGCTGAAGAAGGGCGGCCACGGCAACACCAACCTGCACAAGGCCATCCGCGAGTCCTGCGATGTCTATTTCTACCGGGTGGGCTTGCGGTTGGGGGTGGAGCGCCTGGCCAAGTACGCCCGGGCCTTCGGCCTGGGCCGGCCCACCGGGGTGCCCCTGGGCAGCGAGTCCGGGGGCCTGGTGCCGGACGGGGCCTGGAAGAAGAAGCGCTTCGGCGAGGCCTGGCAGGAGGGCGAGACCCTCTCCCTGGCCATCGGCCAGGGCTTCAACCTCACCACCCCGATTCAGCTGGCCCGCATGGTGGCGGTCATCGCCAACAAGGGCCGCCTGGTCACCCCCACCCTGGTCAAGGCGGTCACCCCCCCCGACGGCGGCGAGCCGGTGCCCGAGCCGCCGGGCCTGATCAGCCGGGCGCCGGTGAGCCCCCAGCACATCGAGCTGATCCACCAGGGGCTGGTGGCGGTGGTCA
Organism: Desulfarculus sp.; assembly: GCA_020216805.1. Lineage (GTDB taxonomy): Bacteria > Desulfobacterota > Desulfarculia > Desulfarculales > Desulfarculaceae > JACRDC01. Next base: position 2,358 of record JAIWNN010000170.1, read on the forward strand.
ACGAGCCGGGAGGCACCGCCAGCGCCGCCCGCCTGCCGGGCGTCACCGTGGCCGGCAAGACCGGCACCGCCCAGGTGGTGGCCCTGAAGCACGAGAAGATGTACGGCCGGGAGGAGAACCTGCCCTGGAAGTACAAGAACCACGCCGTGTTCGTGGCCTACGCCCCGGCCGAGGACCCCACCATCGCCATCGCGGTGGTGGTGGAGCACGGCGGCCACGGCGGCAGCGACGCCGCCCCGGTGGCCCGGCGGGTGCTGGAGACCTATTTCGACTTGCCGCCCAAGCCCGTCAAGCCCAAGGCCCAGCCCGGCCCCCTGGCCGGACGGCTGGACCCGGTGGAGGCGGCGGCCATCGCCGCGGCCCAGGCCAAGGCGGCGGCCGAGGCCGAGAAGGCCAAGAAGGCCGGCCATGCCCCGACGGCGGCCGCTCCGGCCTTGCCAGCGGCGGCCAA
>JAIWNN010000113.1 GCA_020216805.1 Desulfarculus sp.
ATCCCCGTGGCCAAGGGCCACGGGGATTGCGCGCCGCCGGTATAAAGTTCTTTGGGAGGGGGCGTGGGGTGACGGGGACCTTTTCTTTCAAGAAAAGGTCCCCCCCACTCTTCCTCACTCCAAAAAGCTCAGCAGATACTCGGCGTCGGGGGTGTTCTTGTCCAGCGCCAGTTCTTGGGCGGACAATCCCAGAGTCAGCCCCAGGAGTTGGGGATAGAGGATGGCGCCATAGATCAGCTCGCGGTCGGCCAGGGGCCGGGGTTGGGCCCAGGCCCGTTCGGCCTGCACCTGGGAGTAGGGGCAGTCGATGATCATGATGTCGGCCTTGGCCTCGCGGCATTCGGTCAGGCGCTTGGTGATGATGGCCAGGGACAGTTCGGGGTTGTGCTCGCGGATGGGCGCGCCGCAGCAGGACATGCGGCCGGCCCAGTTGATGCTTTCGGCCCCGGTCAGGTTGATCAGCTCGTCCACCAGGTGGGGGCCCTGGGGGTTTTCGAAGCGGGTGACGTTGGAGGGGCGCACGGCGTGGCAGCCATAGAGCGAGGCGGCGCGCAACTGCTTGAAACGCCGCTTGATGCGGGGCTTGATGGCCTCCAGGCCGATGTCGTCGTGCAGCACCTGCTCCAGATGGCGCACCCGGATTCGGTCGGGATAGGTCAGGCCCTCCTCGGCCAGCTGTCCGCTGATCTCGCGTTTCAACTCCGGCACCCGCTCCATCACGTCCAGGGTGCGCATGAACTGACCGAAGCAGCACTTGCAGGGGGTGGCCAGGTCCAAATCCTGGGCCTGGGCCAGGGCCAGGTTACGGATGGAGCTGTAGACCGAGGACTTGTAATAGAGGTGGCTCATGGGGTAGCCGCAGCAGGTGAACTCCGGCTCCACCAGCTCCACGCCAAGATGGGCGAGGACAGCCCTAGTGCTGATCCCGTAGTGCGGGACGTAGTGGGGGATCTTGCAGCCGAGGAAAAAGGCGTAGCGCATGGATCAGCCCTCCAGGTCCGGGGCGGCCTGGCCGCCGAGGTGCCGCAGATGATAGAGAATGTCGGCCACCCGCACCCCCTGGGGGCACGCCTCCTGGCAAAGATAGCAGGTCAGGCAGTTCCAGGTCATGCGCGCGCCCAGGGCTTCGTCCTTCAGGCCGAGGGCGATGGCGTGCATGATCTGGTGGGGCAGCAGGTCCAGGTGCTCCTGGGGCTTGTCGTACATGTGCACCACCGGGCAGCCGTTGGTGCAGGTCATGCACTTGAAGCACTGCCGGAAGCTGTCGGCCAGGTAGTACTGCTTGATCTCGTTCTGGAAGCTCTGGTCGTCCAGGCGCACCATGACCTGGGCGCGGCTGGGCGCGGCCTTTTCCCATTGCGCCTGGCGCACCGCGGCCTGGGTGGGGCCCAGACCCTGGGCGGCCAGGTCCTCCTTCATGGCCAGCCAGAGGTCCTGGAGGTTGATGCCGGCCGGGCAGAGGTTGGTGCAGCGCAGGCAGCTGGTGCAGATGTAGGCCCCCTGGCGCACCCAGGCCAGCTCGCGGCGGGTCGGGGCCGGCCCCTTCGCGCCGGACAGGCGGGCCAGCCAGGCCAGCTTCTCCGAGGGCATCAGGCTCAGGTTGCCGGTCTCGCGCAGGGCGGCGGCCACCGAGCAATGGACCGAGCAGGTGGCGCAGTGCATGCAGGCGTCCAGCTCCAGGACCCGCAGGGTGGCCAGGTTGGCCGGGCTGAGCTGCTCGCGGGGGATGGCGGCCCGGACCAGGTAGAGCAACGGGGTGGTGATCAGGTGCAAAAACTTGGTGAAGGGCAACAGGGCCAGGCCGACCAGGCTGGCCACCACGTGGAGATACCAGAGAAACTTCTCGCCGCCGGCATTGGCCAGGGCCACCGCCACCGGCCGGATGGCCCGGGCCAGGCCCCAGGAGAGGAAGCCCCACTGCGGCCGGTCATGGCAACTCAGGCAGGTGTCCTCGTTCAGCGCCAGGCCCTTTTCCAGGGCCTCCGCGCCGCCCAGCTCGGTCCCGGCCGGGAAGACCACCCCGTAATCGCGGGCCCAGACCTGGCGCAGGCCCTGTAGGTCCTGCTCGTCGGGCAGGCCGGCGAACTCTTCCACCATGCGGTCGAAACTAAGATGGCTTGTGATCTTGACAGCTTCCAGACCGAAGCCGGAGAGCAGGATCACGGCGATGAGGGCGATGGCCACCCGGTCGGCCGGACGCGCGGTGCGCTTCATGCCCGGCACCTTGGCCCGGCGATAGATGGCCAAAGCCACGCCCGCCACCACCATGGCCCCGAAAAAGTTGCGCAGGAACAGGTAAGGGTTCAGGGTGGCGTAATAATTCGGCAGCCAACCGCCGATGAGCCCGCCCAGGGCGTGGAGCACGATCAGGCCGGTGAAGCCGACCCAGATCAGTTGATGGGTCAGCCAGGCCAGGCGGCTGTGGGCCCAGACCCGGCGCTGGACGATCCCGTCCCAAAACAGGCCGGCCAGGCCGGAGGCGATCCGGGCGCTGAACAGGAGCCTGCCCAGCCCACCCAGGGCGGCGCGGCCCCGCTGGCCCGGAGTCAGGCCCCTGGCCTCGGGTCCGATGCCGATGCTGAGCCAGACCTTGATCTTATACGCCAGGCCCAAAAGCGTGACCGCCAGCGCGGTCCATGATGCGATGGTCAAGAACATGGCTACTCCCAGGTGTGACCACGGGTGATGCTTGTGATGGCCCGCACCAGCAACCACCGGCCGGTTGGGTTCAGCTTACCCTTGGAATTCTCTACGGGCAAGCTAGACTTTATTTTCTGCACAAGACCAGCTAACCACTTGTGCAATCAACAGAACAGCGAAATGAGCCCCTTGGGGGCGATCCCTACAAAAAAATTAGGGATTGAAAGAGGGCGCCTAGCGGGTGTAACCGGGTAGGGTCAGGGTGCTACAGGAGTTGGCCTGCCCGCAGGAGCGGGATTGCAGGCTGGGACCTTGGCTGGCCTGGCTGGATGCGGTGACGCCGCCCATGATGCTGGAGCAGGTGCTCAGCACCCGGGAGAGTTCCTCGCCGCCGCATTGCGGGCAGGTGGTCTGGACCTGCTCGCCCCGGCTCAGGGCCAGCACCTCGAAGACATTCTGGCAGGAGTCGCAGCGGAATTCGTAAATCGGCATCTCGAAACTCCCGGAATCGGGTCCACGCTGGCTTTCGCTGTCTAATGTAACGGGTAATAGCCCAGATGGCAAGCACCCGCCGTTGCCGGCTGGGGCCGACGTGCTATCATGTGGACCATCCCCCGGCGGAGCGAGGAATGACTATAAAACTGGCCACCTTCAACGTCAACGGCATTCGCGCCCGGCTGGGCATCCTGCGCGACTGGCTGGTCGCCAACCGGCCGGACCTGGTCTGCTTGCAGGAGATCAAGGTCCAGGATGCCGACTTCCCCGCCGCCGAGTTGGAGTCCATGGGCTACCATGCCGTTTTCTTTGGCCAAAAGTCCTATAACGGCGTGGCGTTGCTCAGCCGGACCGCGCTGAACGAGGTGCGGCGCGGGCTGCCCGAGCTGGGACCGGACCAGGAAGCCCGACTGATCAGCGGCCGTCTGGGCGACCTGTTGGTGATCAACGCCTATGTGCCCCAGGGGCGCGAGGTGGGCCACCCCGCCTTCGCGGCCAAGTTGGAGTTTCTGGCCCGACTGCGGCGGCTGCTGGAGGAGACCTGCCGCCCCGACCAGGCGGTGGTGCTGGCCGGGGATCTCAACGTGGCGCCGGGACCGCTGGACGTCTACGACCCCCAGCGCCTGGAGGGACAGGTGGGTTTCCACCCCGACGAGCGCCAGGCCTTCTCCCGGCTGCTGGAGTGGGGGCTCAGCGACCTCTTCCGCCAACTGAACCCGGAAACGCGCCAGTTCACCTTCTGGGACTACCGCCTGCCCAAGTCCTTCGCCCGCGACCTAGGCTGGCGCATCGACCATCTCCTGGCCAGCCCTTCCCTGGCCCGGGCCTGCCGGGCCTGCTGGGTCGACCCCGCCCCCCGGGGCCTGGAAAAGCCCTCCGACCACACCCCCCTGCTGGCCGAGTTCACGCTCTGAACCCTGCTCCCGCCCAGGCCGTTTTCCCGCCGCCCCCACCCCGCCAACCAGGAGTCGGCACCCCGGCTAGGGGTTGCCAGGGCTCCGAGCCGGATGTTACTTTGATTTCGCGGCCTGTCGTTACGAAACCAAACCTGGGGAGTTGGAGATGGGTGCTGATTTTTACCTGATCGTGGGGCTATCCCTGGCTATCGCCTTCCTGTTGGTCTACCTGGGAAAACTTCATGAAAAAAAGAAAGACAACTAAAAACTTCCTCCGCGCCGCCTGAAAACCCGCGTCTTGCCCCCCCTCCTCCGCCGCCGACCGGTGGCGGGTGGGGGTGATTTGTCCTCTCGGCGGCCCTGGGTGCAGAATTGTTTCCCCCTCCCGCCCGGTTTGATGGACAATTATTATCGATGATACGGCTATCCATAGAAAGATCGGATAGCGACCGTCAAGATTCGGACAGGAGGCTTGGCATGCCCAAGGAGCAAAAAGTGGGGTGCGCGCGCCCCACCGGGGGCGTGGTGGGCGAAGCCGCTCCCCCGGAAGCCAACCAGGCCGCGCCGGCGGCCGCGAAGGAGGTGAGGCCCATGGTGCAAGTTGGCAAGAAGGCGCCTGATTTCGTGGCCCCCTGCTACTACGAGGGGAAGTTCGCCTCGGTGCAGCTCAGCGAGTACCTGGGCAAATGGGTGATTCTGTGCTTCTATCCCGGCGACTTCACCTTCGTCTGAGCCACCGAGATCTCGGCGGTCGCCGAGAAGTATCCCGAGTTCCAGAAGTTGGGGGTCGAGGTGCTGTCCATGAGCACCGACTCCATGTTCGTGCACAAGATGTGGGTGGACCACGAGCTGTCCAAGATGGTCGGCGCCGGGGCCATTCCCTTTCCCATGCTCAGCGACGGCGGGGGCCGGGTGGGCTCGGTTTACGGCGTCTATGACCAGGACGCCGGGGTGGACGTGCGCGGACGCTTCATCATCGACCCCGACGGCGTGATCCAGGGCTTCGAGGTGCTGACCCCGCCGGTGGGGCGCAACGTGGCCGAGACCTTGCGCCAGGTGCAGGCCTTCCAGGTGGTGCGCGGCAGCGCCGGGGCCCAGGCCACCCCCAGCGGCTGGCGGCCGGGCAAGGCCGTCCTGACCCCCGGGCCGGGCCTGGTGGGCAACGTCTGGCAGGAGTGGAAGGTGGGCATGGCCTTCGACTAGACCGGGCCCCAGCCGGTCCTGCGCCAACCGGCGGACCGTCCCCCCGGGGGTGGCCGCCGGTTTTTTTAATCGCGGATGAACACCTCGCGGGGGCGGCTGCCGTCGCTGGGCCCCACGATCCCCTCCCGCTCCATCTGCTCGATCATGCGCGCGGCCCGGTTGTAGCCCACCCTTAAGCGGCGCTGCACGTAGGAGATGGAGGCGTTGCCGGTCTCCTTGACCAGGGCCACCGCCTCGGCGTAGTGCTCGTCCACCTCGCCGCCGTCCGGCGTGTCCTGTTCGTCCTCATTGGCCCCGGCCACGATGGATTCGTCGTACTGCGGCCGGGCCTGGGATTTCCAGAACTCCACCACCGCCTCGATCTCGCGGTCGGTGACCAGGGCGGCATGGGAGCGCTTCAGCGCCGAGGAGCCCGGGGGCATGAAGAGCATGTCGCCGTTGCCCAGCAGGTGCTCGGCCCCCTGGCTATCCAGGATGGTGCGGCTGTCCACCCGGCTGCTGACCTGGAAGCTGATGCGGGCCGGGAAGTTAGCCTTGATCAGGCCGGTGATGACGTCCACGCTGGGCCGCTGGGTGGCCAGCACCAGATGGATGCCGGCGGCGCGGGCCATCTGGGCCAGGCGGGTGATGTGGGCCTCCACCTCCTTGGAGGCCACCATCATCAGGTCGGCCAGCTCGTCGATGATCACCAGGATGTAGGGCAAGGGGCTCAGCCGGGCCGGGTGCTCGGGGTCGGTGGCCGCCCCGCCGGGTCCGCCGTCGCTGGGGGCGAGCAGACCCTCTTTTTCCAGGCGCTGGTTGAAGGAGCGGATGTTGCGCACCCCGGCTTGGGCCAGGAGCTCATAGCGCCGCTCCATCTCGCCCACCGCCCACTTCAGGCCGGCGGTGGCCTCCTTGGGCTGGGTGATGATGGGGTAGAGCAGGTGGGGGATGTCGGCGTAGGTGGAGAGCTCGATCCGCTTGGGGTCCACCATCAACAGGCGCACCTCGTCCGGGGTGGCCTTGTAGAGGATGGATAGCACCATGGTGTTGACGAAGACGCTCTTGCCGCTGCCGGTGGCCCCGGCGATGAGCAGGTGGGGCATCTTGGTCAGGTCCTCCACCACCGGCTGGCCCAGGATGTCCTTGCCCAGGGCCACGGTCAGGGGCGAAGCGGCCCGCTGATACTCGGGCGAGGCCAACAGCTCGCGCAGATAGACCGTCTCCCGCTGGGGGCTGGGGATCTCGATGCCGATCACCGCCTTGCCCGGGATGGGGGCCACGATGCGGATGGAGTGGGCCCGCAGGTTGAGGGCCAGGTCGTCGGCCAGGCCCGCCACCTTGCTGATCTTCACCCCCGGCGCGGGTTTGAACTCGTACATGGTGACCACCGGCCCTGGGGCCACTTCCACCACCTGGCCCTGCACCCCGAAGTCCAGCAGCTTCTCCTCCACCAGGCGGGAGTTGAGGCGCAAGGTCTCCTCCTGGTCGGGAGGACGCTGGCCCTGGGGCTCGGCCAACAGGTCCAGGGAGGGCAACCGGAACTGGCCGCGCACAAAGGGCAACGGGGCCTGGGCCACCGGGGCGGCGGGGGTGAGGCGGGGCTTGATGCGCGGGCCGTTGCTCGCGGCGGCCTGGCGGCGCTTGGGCGGCTGGGTCGGTGAATGGGCTGGTGGGGTTTGGTCCAGCTCGTCCGCGGCGGGTTCGGGCGCGACCCAGAGCGGTTCGGGGGCGGGAGCGGGGATCGGCTCCAGCTCCGGAGGGCGGGGGCCGCCGGGCAGCACCGGCCACAGGGCCCAGGCCACCGGCGACAGGCCCACCAGGCATAGCAGGCTCAGCAGCAGCCAGGTCCAGAACGGATCGAGCAGGCGCACCAGGTCCTCGGCCACCGCCCGGCCGGCCGGGCCGCCCAGGGGCCAGGCCACCCCGCCGATGCTGAAACTGCCGCTGGAAAGCCCCAGCAGGGCGGCCAAGACCAGGGTGGTCCAGAGCCCGGCGGCGAGCAGCGGCATGGTCCATACCCAATCCCGCCGCCGCAGGCAGAGCCAGGCCGCCAGGGCCAGGAACAAGGGCCCCAGCCAGACGGCCAGCCCGGCCAGCTCATAGGCCAGCCAGGCCAACAGCGCCCCGGTCGAGCCCAAAAAGTTGCGCACCGGCGGCTGGCCCGGGCGCAGGGGGGTGGGGTCGGCGGGGTGGAAGGTGAGCAGGACCACCACCGCCAGGGCGGCGGCGATCCAGAGCAGCACCGAGATCATGGCCCGGGGCCAGAGCCGGGGCGGGGCGGGTTCTTGCTTGGCGCGGGGGGGCATCTACTCCTCGCCCGGGGGTTGCGGGGCTATCGCCGGGCGTGGTCCGATCCGCGCCCGCCGCTTGGCCCACTCTAGGCCAGGGTCCGAGGGGCGTCAACCGGCCTGGTCCAGGAGTGCCTGGATCTTGCGGCGGGTCAGATCGGCCAGGGCCTCGCGGTCGCCCATTTTCAGGTGCTCGGTGGGGATGGGCTTGCCGACGATCACCCGGATCGGCCGGGGATTGAGTAGCTTGGACTTGGGCGCCAGGGCCAGGCGCGAGCCCACGATGGCCACCGGCACCACCGGGCGTTTTGACTTCAAGGCCAGGGTGAAGCCGCCGCTCTTGAAAGGCAGCAGCTTACCGTCCACCGAGCGGGTGCCCTCGGGAAAGATCACCACGCTCACCCCCTGCCGGATGCGTTCGGCGGCGCGGGCGATGCTCTCCATGGCCTTGCGGTGATCGCTGCGGTCGATGGCGATGTAGCCGGCCGCGGTCAGCGAGGGGCCGAAGATGGGAATCCGGAACAGCTCCTGCTTGGCGATCCAGCGGAAATTCTTGGGCAGCACCGTCAGCAACGCGGTGATGTCCAGGGCCGAGGAGTGGTTGCAGGCGAAGATGTAGTTGCCCCCCGGCTCCAGGTTCTCGCCGCCCTCCAGGTGGGCCGGGCAGCCGATTCCCCCGCCCAGGAGCCAGGCCCAGAAGTGGGCCACGTGCTGGGCCCGAGCGTCGCCCAGCTTGAGCCACCCCATGATGATCACCAAAGTGGCCAGGGGGATGGTGGTGATCAGCAACCAAAGCAGGGCCCAGCCGGACCAGATGTAACGCAGGGGTAGGGGCCAGTTCATGCGCTATCGCCTCGTTGCCCCCGGCGGGGCTGGTTGCCCGTGGGGAGGGGGTGTGCTAGATTGTATCGATTAAATCTCGGGAGGTCCACATGGCACGTGGTGTTAATAAAGTCATTCTCGTCGGCAACCTGGGCGCGGACCCGGAGATGAAGTACACCCCCAGCGGCACCCCCATCTGCACCTTCCGCCTGGCCACCAGCGAGACCTTCAAGGACCGGGACGGCAACCAGCAGGAGCGCACCGAATGGCACCGGGTGGTGGCCTGGTCCAAGCTGGCCGAGATTTGCGGCCAGTACCTGGCCAAGGGCCGTCAAGTCTACGTCGAGGGCAGCATCCGCACCCGGTCCTGGGACGACAACGATGGCAACAAGCGCTTCATGACCGAGATCGTGGCCCGCGACGTCCAGTTCCTGGGCTCCGGGGCCGGCGGCGGATCCGCCGCGGGCGGCGGCGATTTCGGCGGCCCGCCGCCCCTGGGCGACGACGACATCCCCTTCTAGCCGCCGATGGGCCGCCCGCGCCAGGGATTATAAGGCGCGCAGGCTGACCAGACAAGACCGGGCGGGGCATCCTGTTGAGGACGGCCCCGCCCGGTTTGGTTTCAGGCGCCCGGGGGCGTTATTTCTTCTCGGCGGCCTTTCCCGCCTCGGCGGCGGGGGAGACCAACTCCACCAGGGCCATGGGGGCGGCGTCGCCCCGGCGCACGCGGGTGGGGACGATGCGCACATAGCCGCTCATGCGGTCGGTGAAGCGTGTCTTGGCGTCGGCAAACAGCTTGCTACACACCTGATGGCTACGGATGAAGGCCTCGGCCTGACGCCGGGCGTGCAGATCGCCGCGCTTGGCCAGGGTGATCATCTTCTCGGCCAGGGGCTTGAGGACCTTGGCCTTCACGGCGGTGGTCTCGATCTTCTCGTGCAGGAAGAGCGAGGTGACCATGTTGCGCAGCATGGCCTTGCGATGGGCCGTGGTGCGGGACAGACGGACGTTCACGCAACGGTGTCTCATTTTTCCTTACCCCTGGCCTCCAGCTCCTCGCGGCTGGGGAAGCCGTCCAGCCCCATGCCGAGGGAAAGGCCCATCTCTGCCAGCATCTCCTTGATCTCGTTCAGGGATTTGCGGCCAAAGTTCTTGGTCTTGAGCATTTCGCTCTCGGTCCTCTGCACCAGCTCGCCGATGTACTTGATGTCGGCGTTCTTTAGGCAGTTGGCCGAGCGCACGCTGAGCTCCAGCTCGTCCACGGTGCGGAAGAGATTGTCGTTGAGGGAGGGCTCCTCGCTGATCTCGATCTTCTCCGGCTCGGGCTCCTCGGGGAAGTTGATGAACAGGGAGAGTTGCTCCTTCAGGATCTTGGCGGCGTAGGCCACCGCGTCCTCGGGCCGCACCGCGCCGTTGGTGTGGACCTCCAGGGTTAGTCTGTCGTAGTCGGTGATCTGGCCCACGCGGGCCTGGGTCACCACGTAGTTGACCTTGGTGATGGGTGAGAAGGCCGCATCCAGGGCGATGACGCCGATGGGGTCCTCGGGGTTTTTATTACGATCGGCGGTGACGTAGCCCTTGCCGGTGGCCACGGTCAGCTCGGCGTCGATGCTGCCCTCTGGGCCCACGGTGCAGATGTGGTGCTCGGGATTGAGCACCTCCACCCCCGGCGGG
>JAIWNN010000114.1 GCA_020216805.1 Desulfarculus sp.
CAGTTGATGTCGCCGGCGCGCACCACGCCCTCGTGATCCTGCTTGATGGTCAAGGTCTGATCGGACTGACCCAGGTAACGCAGGCGCACTCCCTTGAGGTTCAGGATGATGTCGCTGACGTCCTCCAACACCCCGGGGATGGTGGAGAACTCGTGCAGGACGCCCGCGATGCGCACTTTGGTTATGGCGGCGCCCTGCAGCGAGGAGATCAGGATGCGCCTGAGGGCGTTGCCGATGGTGTGACCAAACCCGCGCTCCAAAGGTTCGCAGGCGAACTTCGCGTAGTGGTTGGAACGCGATTCATCGTCCACCTCCAGGCGCGAAGGCTTGATCAGCTCTCTCCAGTTTCTCTCCATGAGAGTCTCCCTCGGGACGTTTCAGGCCATCAGAGGCTAGCGGGAGTAAAGCTCGACGATGAGCTGCTCCTGCATGGGCATGGTCAACTCCTCGCGGGCGGGCAGGGCCTTGACGCTGCCCTGGAAATTGCCCGGATCGGCCTCCAGCCAGGCGGGGATCTGCCGGCGGGCCACCGCCTCCATGGCCTGCTTCAACTGAGCGATCTCACGGCTTTTTTCGCGTACGGCCACCACATCGCCCACCCGCACCTTCAAAGAAGGCACGTTGACCTTCTTGCCGTTGAGGGTGAAATGGCCGTGGCGGACCCAATGCCGGGCCTGGGCGCGGCTGCCGGCGAAGCCTAGGCGGTAGACAACGTTGTCCAGCCGCGTTTCCAGCAGCATCAGCAGGTTGTGACCGGTGACGCCGCGGACCCGGGTGGCGCGCTTGTAGGTGAGGCGGAATTGGTTCTCCGCCAGGCCATACATGCGCTTGACCTTCTGCTTCTCGCGCAGCTGCAAGCCGTAGTCGCTGAGTTTGCCGCGGCCCTGACCGTGCTGCCCCGGGGGATAGGCGCGGCGCTCCACCGCGCACTTGTCGCTGTAGCAGCGGTCACCCTTGAGGTAGAGTTTCTGGGTCTCGCGGCGGCAGAGCCGGCAGACGGAGCCTCGATATCTGGCCAAGTTAATACCTCCGAAAACGTCCGGCTTTCGCGGGCGCTAGACGCGGCGCCGCTTGGGCGGCCGGCAACCGTTATGCGGTATGGGGGTGATGTCCCGGATCACGGTCACGTTGAGCCCGGCCTGGCCCAGGGCGCGCAGGGCGGCCTCGCGGCCGGCGCCCGGACCTTTCACGCTGACTTCCACCGTGCGCATGCCGTTGTCGATGGCTTTCTTGGCCGCATCCTCGGCAGCCAGCTGGGCGGCGAAGGGGGTGGACTTGCGCGAGCCCTTGAAGCCCTGCACGCCGGCCGACGACCAGGCCACCACGGCCCCGTTGGGGTCGGTGATGGTGACGATGGTGTTGTTGAAGGTGGACTGGATATGAGCCACCCCCACCGGGATGTTCTTGCGCTCCCGCTTCTTGCCGCGGGTGGTTTTCTTCTGCGCTTTGGCCATTTACTTCTTCCTCTTACCCACCACCGAGCGGCGCGGGCCCTTGCGGGTGCGGGCGTTGGTGCGCGTGCGCTGGCCGTTGACCGGCAGGCCGCGACGATGGCGCAGGCCGCGATAGCAGCCCAGGTCCATCAGCCGCTTGATGTTCATGGACACCTCGCGCCGCAGGTCGCCCTCGACCTTGTAGCTGGCGTCGATGACCTGGCGGATGCGGTTGACCTCCTCCTCGGTGAGGCGGTCGCTGCGCATGGCCGGGTCCACCCCGGCCGAGGCCACGATCTTCTTGGCCGAGCTGGGGCCGATGCCATAGATATAGGTGAGCGCCACCTCGATGCGCTTGTTGCGCGGCAAGTCGATGCCTGCGATGCGTGCCACTTATACGCCTCCTAACCCTGGCGCTGCTTGTGCTTGGGGTTCTTCTTGCACAGGACCCGCACCACGCCCTTTCGCTTGATGATGATGCAATCCTTGCAGATGCGCTTCACCGAAGCCCGTACCTTCATGGCGAAATTCCTTCTTCCGGCCGTGGTGGCTCTCGACCTCGGCCCAACGCTATATCAAAGCCGCCGGCCCCTGATCCGGGGCCCACGACAAAAGCGGCCCGCGGCGGGCGACGGTCAGGTCAGGCTGAGTATCCTCGGCCCGTCTTCGCCGACGGCCACCGTGTGCTCGAAATGAGCCGAAAGTTTACCGTCAACCGTCACCGCCGTCCACCCGTCCTTGAGCACCTTCACTTCATAGCCGCCGGCGTTGACCATGGGCTCGATGGCCAACACCATTCCCGGCTTCAGCTTGACGCCGCGTCCCGCCTCGCCCCAGTTGGGCACCTGCGGCTCCTCGTGCAATCCCCGGCCGATGCCGTGGCCCACGAACTGACGCACCACCGAGAACCCCGCGCCTTCCACCACCTGCTGGATGGCGTGGGAGACGTCACCCAGCCGATTGCCAGCCCGGCACTGGGCGATGCCGGCCTCCAGCGAGCGCCGGGTGGCGTCGATCAGGGCCCGGGCCTCCGGGCTTACCTCCCCCACCGCCACGGTGAGGGCCGAATCGCCATAGAAGCCGTCCAGGAGCACCCCGAAATCCACCGAGAGCAGATCGCCCTCCCGCAGAGGCTCCTTGCGCGGGAACCCGTGGACCACCTCGTGGTTCAGCGAGCAGCACAGGGAGTAGGGGTAGCCCCGGTAGCCCTTGAAGGCCGGCAGGGCGCCCTCGGCCCGGCACATCTGCTCGGCCATTTGGTCCAACTCGGCGGTGGTGGCCCCGGGCTTGGCCGCGTTCGCCACCGCTTGCAGCACCCGGCCCACCAGCCGCCCGGCGCGGCGCATGATCTCCAGCTCCGCGGAACTTTTGATGATGATCATGCGCCGGCCCGTCAACCTCTCTAGCCCAGAACCGCCTTGATGCGCCCGAAAATGGCGTCGATGCTGCCGACGCCGTCGATGGGCCGCAACAAGCCCTTGGCCTGGTAGTAATCGATCAGGGGCTTGGTCTGCGCGTCGTAAACCTTCAGCCGGTTGCTGACCGTGGCCTCGTTGTCGTCGTCGCGCTGGTACAGCTCGCCGCCGCACTTGTCGCACTTGCCCTCGACCTTGGGCGGGTCGAACATCACGTGGAAGCCCTGGCCGCAGGCCTTGCAGGTCCGCCGGCCGGTGAGCCGGCCCAACAGCTCGGCGCTGGCCACCTCGATGCTGATCACGTGGTCGATGGTCTTGCCCATGCCGGCCAGGACCTTGTCCAGGGCCTCGGCCTGGGGCACGGTGCGCGGGAAGCCGTCGAGCATGAAGCCCTTGGCCGCGTCGGGCTGGGCGATGCGATCCTTGGCCAGACCGATCACCACCTCGTCCGGGACCAGCTGGCCGGAATCCATGTACTTCTTGGCCTCCAGACCCAGGGGGGTCTGATTCTTGACCGCGGCCCGCAGCATGTCGCCGGTGGAAACCTGGGGGATGCCGTAGGCATCGATGAGCATCTTGGCCTGGGTGCCTTTACCTGCCCCCGGAGGGCCCAGCAGAATGATGTTCATTACCTCACCTCGCTCCCATCCTATTGCGGTTGGCTTGGCGCCCCTCCCCCGCGGAGAGGTCCCTGAGCGCGCGGCGTCCCCTAGCCGTTGCGCCCCTTCATCACGCCCTTCTTCATGAAGCCTTCGTAGTGGCGCTGCATCAGGTGGCTTTCGATCTGGCTCATGGTGTCCATGGCCACGCCGACCACGATCAGCAGGGCCGTGCCGCCGAAGTAGAAGGGCACGTTGAATTGCCCGATCAACACCGTGGGCAGCACGCAAACCGCCGCCAGGTAGGTGGCTCCGCCCAGGGTGATGCGGGTCAGCACCCGGTCGATGTAGTCGGCCGTGCGTTTGCCCGGCCGGATGCCGGGAATAAACCCGCCGTACTTCTTCATGTTCTCGGCCACGTCCACCGGGTTGAAGGTCACCGCGGTGTAGAAGTAGGCGAAGAAATAGATAAAGCCCACGTAGAGCAGGCTGTAGATCCAGCCGCCCGGGGTCATGGCCTTGGCCGCGTTCTGCACCCACTCCACCTGCACGAACTGAGCGATGGTGGCCGGGAACATGATGATGGAGCTGGCGAAGATCGGCGGGATCACGCCGCTGGTGTTGATCTTCAGCGGCAGGTGGGTGGTCTGCCCACCGTACATCCGGCGCCCCACCACCCTTTTGGCGTATTGCACCGGCAGCCGCCGCTGGCCCTGCTCCACGAAGACGATGCAGCCGATCACCAGCAGCATGAAGGCCCCCACCAGAACCATCGTGAAGATGGACAGCTCGCCCAGGCGGACCATCTGGAAGGTGTCCATGATGGCGCTGGGCATGCGGGCCACGATGCCGGCGAAGATGATCAGGCTGATGCCATTGCCGATGCCCCGCTCGGTGATCTGTTCGCCCAGCCACATGATGAAGGCGGTGCCGCTGCTCAGGGTGATCATGGTCAACAGGCGGAAGCCCCAGCCCGGATTGGGCACCACCAGGGCGCCGCCGGGGCTGGTCATGGACTCCAGGCCGATGGCGATGCCCAACCCTTGGATCAGGGACAAGAGCACCGTGCCGTAGCGCGCGTACTGAGTGATCTTTTTTCGCCCGGCCTGGCCCTCTTTCTTGAGCTGGGCCAGGACCGGCACCACCACCGTCAACAGCTCCAGGATGATGCTGGCGCTGATGTAGGGCATGATGCCCAGGGCGAAGATGCTCATGCGCTCCAGGGCGCCGCCGCTGAACATGTCGAACAGGCCCAGCAGGGTGGACTTGTAGCGCGCGAAGAAGGCCGCCAACGCGTCGGCGTTGACGCCGGGCGTGGGAATGGCGCAGCCGATGCGGTAAACCGCCAGCATCGCCAGGGAGAAGAAGACCCGGCGTTTGAGCTCGGGTACGCGCGCTATGTTGCCAAAGCCCTGGACTGCCACTTTAGATGAGCTCCACCGTCCCGCCGGCCGCCTCGACCTTGGTCTTGGCCCCGGCGCTGATGCGATCCACCTTCACGGTCAGGGCCACGCTGATCTCGCCCTGACCCAGCAGCTTGATGGCGTCGAAGCCGCCCTTGATCAAACCCGCCTCGGCCAGGGCCTGGGCGTCGACCACGCTGCCGGGGGCGAACTTGGCCAGTTGGCGCAGGTTGATCTCCACGACCTTGGGGGCGAAGATGTTGTTGAAGCCGCGCTTGGGCAGCCGTCGCTGCAGGGGCATCTGGCCGCCCTCGAAGCCGGGGCGCACCCCCCCGCCGCTGCGGGAGTTCTGGCCCTTGTGGCCCTTGCCGGCGGTTCCGCCATGACCGGAGCCCTGGCCGCGGCCGATGCGCTTTTTATTGCGCCGAGAGCCCGGGGCCGGAGACAGCTCGTTGAGTTTCATCGCAGCACCTGCCCTAGTTTTCCAGCACCTGGACCAGGTGCGAGACCTTGTTAATCATCCCCCGGACGGAAGGGGTGTCCTCCAGGGTGACCACCTTGTTGAGCTTGGTCAGTCCCAGGCCCCGCAGGGTGTCCTTGTGGGTCTGGGGGCGGCCGATGCCGCTTTTGACCAGCTTGACCTGCACTTTGTCAGCCATGGTATGTATCCCTATCGCCGGCCGCGCCGGTTTCAGGCCTGGACCCGAACCTCGGCCGAGGCCATGTCGCGCTTTTTGGCCACGACGTCCACGCTCTTGAGGCGACGCAGCCCCTCCAGGGTGGCCTTGACCACGTTGTGGGCGTTGTTGGTGCCCAGGCACTTGGTCAGGATGTCGGTGACCCCGGCCGCCTCCAGCACCGCCCGCACCGCGCCGCCGGCGATGACGCCGGTGCCCGGGGCGGCGGGCTTCAGGAGCACCCGCCCGGCGCCGAACTCGCCCTGGATCTGGTGCGGAATGCTGCCCTGCACCAGCGGCACCGGCTTCATGTCCCGCTTGGCCTTCTCGATGCCCTTGCGGATGGCCTCCGGCACCTCGTTGGCCTTGCCCAGGCCGGCGCCCACGCTGCCCTGTCCGTCGCCCACCACCACCACGGCCGAGAAGCTGAAGCGCCGGCCGCCCTTGACCACCTTGGCCACGCGGTTGATGTAGACGACCTTATCGATCAGCTGGAACTCCTCGGTCTCCAGCCCCTCACGTCTCGGTCTGGTGCGTTTCTCCAGCAAGGCTCTTTTCCTTCACCCGGTATTGAGGCTTGTCGCCAGAAAATCATCCCGGCCGGGGCCGGCCCCTAGAACTCCAGGCCGGCCTCGCGGGCCGCCTCGGCCAGGGCTTTGACCCGGCCATGATAGAGGTAGCCGTTGCGGTCGAAGACCACCCGGCCGATGCCCTTGGCCAGGCAGACCTGGGCGATGGCCGCGCCGACCTTCTTGGCGGTGGCGATGTTGCCCTTGTGCCCGGCCTCGTTTTTGATGGACGGGATCAGGCTGCTCACCGCGGCCAAGGTCCGGCCCTGGTCGTCGTCGACCACCTGGGCGTACATGTTGTTAAGCGAGCGGTACACCGTGAGCCGGGGGCGCTCGGCGGTGCCGCGGATCTTGCGGCGCACCCTGGCCTTGCGCTTGGCCCAGGCCACCTTGGAGGGATTGGTCTTACCCATGCTGCACCTTCATCCCTACTTGACGCCGGCCTTGCCGACCTTGCGCCGGATGACCTCGCCCTGGAACTTGATGCCCTTGCCCTTGTAGGGCTCCGGCGGACGATAGCGCCGCAGATTGGCGCAGACCTGGCCCAGCAGCTCCTTGTCGAAGCCGGTGAGCGTGACGATGGTGTTCTTCTCCACCGATCCGCTGATGCCCTCGGGCAGGGGGAAGATCACCGGGTGGCTGAAGCCCAGGGCCAGCTTCAGATTGTTTCCTTCCATCTCGGCCTTGTAGCCCACGCCGATGATCTCCAGCACCTTGGTGAAGCCGGCGCTGACGCCCACCACCATGTTGTTCAAAAGGCTCCGGCTGAGTCCCCACAGGGCCCGGGCCTGCTGGCTTTGGTCCTGGGGCTTGACGCGCAGGGTGTTTTCCTCGCGCTCGATCTGCACCATGGGGTGGAACTGGCGGCGCAGGGTGCCCTTGGGGCCCTTGACCACCACTTCCTGCTCGGTGATGGACACCTCGACCCCGGAGGGCAAGGCGATGGGAAGTTTACCTATGCGGCTCATGGCTGATTTCTCCTGGCCCCTACCAGACCGAGCAGACCACCTCGCCGCCGACCTTGTCGCGGCGGGCCTGGCGGTCGCTGATCACGCCCTGGGGGGTGGAAAGGATGTTGATGCCAAGACCGCTCATCACCCGCGGGATCTCGTCATGCCCCACGTAGACGCGGCGGCTGGGCTTGCTCACCCGCTTCAGCCCCTCGATCACCGGGCGGTTGCCCTGGTACTTGAGCTGCACGCGCAGGACGCCCTGACGGCTGTCGGGCTCCGTGGCGTAATCGAGGATGTAGCCCTCCTCCTTGAGCACCCGGCAGATAGCCACCTTCAGCTTGGAGTTGGGCATCGCCACCTCGCTGTGCCGCGCCAGGATGGCGTTGCGCAGACGGGTGATCATGTCGGCAATGGGATCGGCTAGAGACATGGCCCTTCTCCTACCAACTGGACTTGATCACGCCGGGGATCTCGCCCTTGAGCGACATGTTCCGGAAGCAAATGCGGCAGATGCCGAACTTGCGGATGAAAGCGCGGGGCCGGCCGCAGATCGGGCACCGGGTGTAAGACCGCACCTTGAACTTGGGCTTGGCCTTGGCCTTGTTCATCATCGCCTTAGTGGCCACGTTCAAACGCCTCCGAAGCTATAGCCTAGGACCGGAAGGGCATGCCCAGCAAGCTGAGCAGGGCGCGCCCTTCCTCGTCGGTCTTGGCCGTGGTAACGATGGTGATGTTCATTCCCTTGACCTTCTCGATCTTGTCGTAGTCGATCTCGGGAAAGATGATGTGCTCGCGGATGCCCAGGGTGTAGTTGCCGCGGCCGTCGAAGGCCTTGGCGCTGACGCCCCGGAAGTCGCGCACGCGCGGCAAGGCCACGTGCATCAGCTTGTCCAAGAAATACCACATCCGCTCGGCGCGCAGCGTGACGCTGGTGCCGATGGGCATCCCCTCGCGCAGCTTGAAGGCGGCGATGGAGCGCTTGGCCCGGTTGACCAGCGCCTTCTGCCCGGCGATGAGGGTCAATTCCTCGGCGGCCTGGTCCAGAACCTTGATGTTCTGGATGGCCTCGCCCACGCCCATGTTCAGGGTGACCTTGACGATCTTGGGCACCTGGTTCACGTTGGCGTAGGCGAAACGCTCCTTGAGCTGGGGCGCCACTTCCTTGAAATACACCTCGCGCAGGCGCGGGGTGCCCTTCAGGGCCGCGACCTTCTTCTCGCCGGCCGGCTTGGCCTCGGCCTTGCCCGCCCCGGCCTTCTTGTCGGCGCCCTTCTTGGGGGGGGCCGGCTTGGCTTCGGCTTTCTTCTTCTCTGCCATGGTCAGCGCTTTCCGTCGTTGAAGCCGCGAGCCCTCGCGGCTCGTCCCACGCTAGGCCGGTCGCGCGAGGCCGTCTAGGCCTCTAGCTCCTGGCCGCACTTCTTGCAAATCCGCACCG
This sequence comes from Desulfarculus sp., assembly GCA_020216805.1. GTDB lineage: Bacteria > Desulfobacterota > Desulfarculia > Desulfarculales > Desulfarculaceae > JACRDC01. The sequence continues at coordinate 8,485 of JAIWNN010000114.1, forward strand.
AGCGGCCGTCCTCCAGGGCCTTGGCCCCGACCCGCACCGCCTGGTTGCACTTGCCGCACATCACCATGAGGTTGCTCAGGGTGATGGGGGCCTCCTTCTCGATGATGCCACCCTGGCCCTTTTGGTTGGGCCGGGTGTGGCGCTTCACCAGATTCACCTTCTCGACGATGGCCCGATCCTTTTCGGGGATGACCTTCAGGACCTTGCCGATCTTGCCTTTTTCACGCCCGGCGATGACCATCACCCGGTCGTTTTTCTTGATCTTGAGCTTCATGGCTGCCACCTACAGGACTTCCGGGGCCAGCGACACGATCTTCATGAAGTTGCGGGCCCGAAGCTCGCGGGCCACCGGGCCGAAGATGCGGGTGCCGATGGGTTCGCGGGCGTTGTTGATAAGCACCGCCGAGTTGTCGTCGAACTTGATGAAGGTGCCGTCCGGGCGGGCGACTTCTTTGACGGTGCGCACCACCACGGCCTTCATCACGTCGCCCTTCTTCACCTTGGAATTGGGCAGGGCCTCCTTGACCGAGACCACGATGATGTCGCCCAGGCTGGCGTAGCGCCGCCGGCTGCCACCCAAGACCTTGATGCAGTACAACCGCTTGGCGCCCGAATTGTCCGCGGCCAGCAGGTTGGTCTCTGGCTGGATCATGGCTAATGCTCCTTAATCTGGCCCTAGGCCACCCGCTCTAGAATCTTGCTGACCCGCCAGCGCTTGGTGCGGCTCAGGGGGCGGCTCTGCCGAATCAACACGGTGTCGCCCACCCGGCACTCGTTCTGTTCGTCGTGGGCGGTGAACCGATTGCGGCGGCGCACGTACTTCTTGTAGACGGGGTGCTTGACCAGGCGCTCCACCTGCACCACCACCGTCTTGTCCATCTTGTCGCTAACCACCACGCCGGTAAGCGTCTTGGCGTTTCCGCGATCCTTCTCTGCCATGGACCCGCTCTTCTTTCGCAATGGTTATGGCCGGGCCTAGGCCTGGGCCAGCTCCTTCTGCCGAATGACCGTCAGCACCCGGGCGATGTCCTTCCGGGTCTGGGGCAGCCGCATGGGGTTCTCCAGCTGGCCGGTGGCATGCTGGAAGCTCAGGTTGAACTGCTCGTCCTTAAGGTCTTTCAGGCGGGCGTTCAGCTCCTGCAGAGACAGCTCCTTGAGCTCGCTAGCCTTCATTGGCCACGCTCCTTTCCAGGATACGGGTGCCGAAGGGCAGCTTGTGGCTGGCCAGGCGCAGGGCCTCGCGCGCGACCTCCTGGGTCACGCCGTCGATCTCGTAGATCACCCGACCCGGCCTGATCACCGCCACCCAACCCTCGGGCGCGCCCTTGCCCTTGCCCATGCGGGTTTCGGCCGGCTTCTTGGTGATCGGTTTGTCGGGGAACACCCGAATGAACACCTTGCCGCCGCGCTTGATGTAGCGCGTGATGGCGATACGAGCCGCCTCGATCTGGTGGTTGGTCATCCAGCCGCGACCGGTGGCCTGCAGGCCGAACTGCCCGAAGGACAGCTCGTTGCCCGTCTGGGCCTTGCCCCGCATGCGGCCTTTCATCTGCTTGCGGTATCTTATACGCTTGGGTGCCAGCATGGTGACGCCGCCCTTTCAACTAGTCGGTTTAGGCCTGGGCCGCGGCCGGAACGGCCAAGCCCTGGTCCAACACCTCGCCCTTGAAGATGAGAACCTTGACCCCAATGATGCCATAGGTGGTCTTGGCCTCGGCGAAGCCGTAGTCAATATCGGCGCGCAGGGTGTGCAGGGGCACCCGGCCCTCGCGGTACCACTCGCAACGGGCCATCTCGGCCCCGCCCAGGCGACCGGAGCACTGGATGCGGATACCCTGGGCCCCGAACTTCAGCGCGCTGGTCACTGCCCGCTTCATGGCCCGGCGGAAGGCGATGCGCCGCTCCAGCTGGCTCACCACGTTCTCGGCCACCAGCTGGGCCTCCACCTCGGGCTTGCGCACCTCGTGGATGTCCACCATCACATCGCGGTGGATCTTCTTCTCCAGCTCCTTCTTGACCGACTCGATCTCGGCGCCCTTCTTGCCGATGACGATTCCGGGCCGCGCGGTGTGGATGCGGATCTTGGCCTTGTCCGCCGCGCGCTCGATCTCGATCTTGGCGATGCCGGCGTGGGCCAGCTTGGCCTTCAAAAACCGGCGGATCACATGGTCCTCATAGACCAACGCGGCGTAGTCCTTGCCCGCGAACCAGCGGGAATCCCAGGAGCGAATAACGCCCAGCCGGAAGCCTACGGGGTGAGTCTTCTGTCCCAAACCCTCGTCTCCTTGCCTAACGCTCGTCCACCACCACCGTCAGGTGGGCGCTGCGTTTACGGATAATGAAGGCCCGCCCCATGGCCCGGGCCCGCCAGCGCTTCATGGTTGGTCCCTCGTCCACGTAGGCCTTTTTGATGTAAAGGTTGTCCACGTCCACCCCCGGCTGCTGGCTGGCGTTGGCCACCGCGCTGCTGACCACCTTGTGGAACAAGCCGGCCGCCTTCTTGGGCGTGAACTTGAGCTGATTCAGCGCCTCGGACACCTTCATGCCGCGGATGGCGTCAGCCACCAAGCGGGCCTTTTGGGCCGAGATGCGCACGTATTTCGCCTTGGCAACAGCTTCCATGGCCCTCACCTACTACTTCTTGCCGCCCTTGGCCTTGCCCTTCTTGTCGCCGGCGTGGCTAAAGAAGGTGCGGGTGGGGGCGAACTCGCCCATCTTGTGGCCGACCATGTTCTCGGTCACGAAGACCGGGATGAACTTCTTGCCGTTGTGGACGGCGAAGGTCAGGCCGACGAAGTCGGGCATGATGGTCGAGCGACGGCTCCAGGTCTTGATCACCTTGCGGCTGCCGGTGGATTGGGCTTCCTCCACCTTCTTGATCAGGTGGCCGTCGATGAACGGTCCTTTGCGCAGGCTACGCGCCATGATTCACGCTCCTACTTCTGGTAACGCCGCCGCACGATGAAGCTGTCGCTGGGCTTCTTGCGGCGGGTGCGGTAGCCCTTGGTCGGCTGGCCCCAGGGGCTGACCGGATGCCGGCCACCGCTGGACTTGCCCTCGCCGCCACCCATGGGGTGGTCCACCGGGTTCATGGCCACGCCGCGGACGTGGGGGCGCTTGCCCATCCAACGGGCGCGGCCCGCCTTGCCCAGGCTGGCGTTCTCGTGGTGCTCGTTGCCCACTTCGCCCACCGTGGCCCGGCACTTGATGTGCACCCGACGGGTTTCGCCGGAGGGCAGCTTCAAGGTGGCGTAGTCCGCTTCCTTGGCCATCAGCTGGGCGTAGGTTCCGGCCGAGCGCACCATCTGTCCGCCCTTGCCGATCTTCAGCTCCACGTTGTGCACGTGAGTGCCCAGCGGGATGTTCTCCAGAGGCAGGGTGTTGCCGGGGCGGATGTCGGCCCGCTCGGCGCTGGTCACCTCGTCGCCCACCAGCAGACCCTTGGGAGCCAGGATGTAGCGCTTCTCGCCGTCGGCGTAGAACAAAAGCGCGATGTTGGCGCTGCGGTTGGGGTCATACTCGATGGCGGCGACCTTGGCCGGGATGTCCACCTTATCCCGCTTGAAGTCGATGATGCGGTACAGGCGCTTGTGACCGCCGCCCCGGTGGCGGGCGGTGTTGCGGCCAAGATTGTTGCGTCCGCCGCTTTTTTTCAGCGGCTCGACCAGGCTCTTCTCGGGCGATGACTTGGTGACCTCTTCGCGCACCAATTGGGTGGCGAAGCGGCGCCCCGGCGAGGTCGGCTTAAAGCTCTTGATGGCCATGGAATCGTCCCTCTATCTGCTGGGCGCTTGCCCTCAGACGCCAATCCGGAATCTAGGCCCCTTCGAAGAACTCCACCGTCTGGCCGGGGGCCAGGGTGACGTAGGCCTTCTTCCAGTCGCTGCGCTTGCCGATGATCCTACCCACTCGCTTTTCCTTGCCCTCGAAGTTCAAGGTGCGCACCTGGAGCACCTTCACCTTGAACAGGTCCTCGACGGCCTTGCGGATCTCGATCTTGTTGGCGCGGCGATCCACCTCGAAGACGACTTGGTTGGCCGTCTCCTTGGCCAAGGTGCCCTTCTCGGTGATGAGCGGGCGCCGCACCACCTGACGCAGGTCTTTCACGACAGCGCCTCCTCGATTCTCGCCACCGCGGGCTGCAACAGCACCAGGGTGTCGTGACGCAAAATGTCGTAGACATTGAGGCCCTCGGCCCGCAGGACCTTGACCTTGGGCAGGTTGCGGCTGCTCTTCTCCATGATCTCATCCGGCTGGTGGGTCACCACCAGGGCGTCGTTCACGGAAAACCGGTCCAGGACCTCGACGAAGGCCTTGGTCTTGATGGCGGTCATATCAAAACCGCTCATGACCAAAAGCTTCTCCTCGCGCAGCTTGTCGGACAGGGCCACCCGCAGGGCGGCCTTCTTGACCTTCTTGGGCACGCTGTAGGCGTAGGAGCGGGGATGGGGCCCGAAGACGGTGCCGCCGCCGCGCCACAGGGGCGAACGCCGGCTGCCGGAGCGGGCCCGGCCGGTGCCCTTCTGGCGCCAGGGCTTCTTGCCGCCGCCGCGAACCTCGTGCCGGACCTTGGTGCTGGCGGTGCCTTTGCGGCGCTTGGCCAGCTGCCAGACCACCACCTCGTGCAGCAGGTGGGGCTTGATCTCGGCCCCGAAGATCGACTCGCTGAGCTCGATCTCGCCCACCTTCTCACGCTGGGAGTTGTAAACGTCAACCTTAGGCATCTTGCTCACCCGTCGCCAAGGGCGCTTAGGCCTTTTCCACCAAGACGATGCCGCCCACTGCGCCGGGAATGGCGCCCTTGACCAGCATCAGGTTCTGTTCCGGACGCACGTCCACCACGCTGATGTTGCGCACGGTGGTGCGGTGCGCGCCGTGTTGACCCGGCAGCCGCTTGCCCTTGAAGACGCGCGAGGGGTAGGCGCTGGCGCCGATGGAACCCGGGGCGTCGTGGGTGGTGCAGCCGTGGGTGTCGCGTCCGCCACCGAAGCCGTGGCGCTTGACCACGCCGGAGAAGCCGCGACCCTTGCTGGTGCCGGTCACCTTGATCTTCTCGCCCGGGGCGAACAGATCGGCGGTGATCTCCTGGCCGACGCTGTAGGCGGCCGGGTCGGACACCGGGAATTCCTTGAGCACCGCCTTGGGATCCACCCCGGCCTTCTTGAAGTGGCCGGCCAGGGGTTTGTTGGTGCGCTTGGTCTTCTTGACGCCGTAGCCAAGCTGCACGGCGGCGTACTTGTCGCCTTGGGGCGTCTTCACCTGCACCACGGTGCAGGGGCCCAGCTCGATCATGGTGACGGGGACCACCCGGCCCTCGCCCATGAACAGGCGGGTCATGCCCAATTTCTTGCCGATGAGACCCTTCAACATGGCTTCCACCTATGTCCGCGGCCCTCCACCGCCGGCGGTCTGGCCACCGGGGCGCGCCAGGCCGGCCGCCAGGCTCTAGAGCTTGATCTCCACGTCCACACCCGCGCTCAGATCCAGTTTCATCAGCGCGTCCACGGTCTGCTGGGTGGGCTCCAGGATGTCCAACAGCCGCTTGTGGGTGCGGATCTCGAACTGCTCGCGGCTCTTCTTGTCGATGTGCGGCGAGCGCAGCACACAGAATTTGTTGATCACCGTGGGCAGGGGGATCGGCCCGGCCACCTTGGCACCGGTGCGGCGGGCGGTTTCCACGATCTCCGCCGCCGACTGGTCCAGCAGCTTGTGGTCGTAAGCCTTGAGGCGGATACGTATCTTCTGGTTCATTATCATGGGGAACTCCCGCGCCCGCCGTGGTCTTCGCCAGCCGGCGGGGGCTGGTCTTTCGCTTATGGCCTAAACCGCGACCGGTTGTCCCTGACTACTCGATGATCTCGCTGATGACGCCGGCGCCCACGGTGCGGCCGCCCTCGCGGATGGCGAACCGAAGCTCCTTCTCCATGGCGATGGGGGT
>JAIWNN010000115.1 GCA_020216805.1 Desulfarculus sp.
GGAGTGAATTCGGGAGATTGCTTCGTCGCTGGCGCTCCTCGCAATGACGCTAGTGTTTACAAGGTGCGCCGTGACCGACCCGCCGGGCGGCGACTGAGGCCTGGTTGGCTCGGGCCAGGGACGTGACACGAGCGAGCCATATCAGAAGCAGTCATCTTTGCAGAGCGAAACGGCGTCGGCCGGTTCGCGCCAAGTTTTTGGGAAAGGGGGTCCGGGGGAGAACCTTTGGTCCACGAAAGGTTCTCCCCCGGCCAGGATAGTTGAATGACCGGCTCGCGGAAAAAACAACTGCGCACCGGCTTCTCCACCGGGTCGGCGGCGGCGGCGGCGGCCAAGGCCGCGCTCATGCACCTTCTGGGCTGTCCCCTGTCCGGCTCGGTGTCCATCCCCCTGCCCGGCGGCGGCCGCCTGAAGGTCGCCGTGGCCGAATGTCGGCGCCTGCCCGGCGGCCTGGCCGAGGCGGTGGTGGTCAAGGACGCGGGCGACGATCCGGACGCGACCCACCGCGCCCGCATCGCGGCGACGGTGGAGCTGCTGCCGCCCGGTCCGGGTCCGGCCCTGGAGTTCCGGGGCGGGCCGGGGGTGGGGCTGGTGACCCGGCCGGGTCTGCCGGTGCCGGTGGGCCAGCCGGCCATCAACCCGGTGCCGCGCCAGATGATCGCCGCCGCCCTGGCCGAGGCCTGGCGAACGGCCGGACCGGGCGGGGAGCCGCGGGCCGTGGTGACCATCGCGGTGGAGAACGGGGCCGAGCTGGCCAAGCGCACCCTGAACCCCCGGTTGGGCATCGTGGGCGGCATCAGCATCCTGGGCACCAGCGGTCTGGTCAAGCCCCTGAGCCACGAGGCCTACACCGCCACCATCGAATCGGCCCTGTCGGTGGCCCGGGCGGCGGGGATCGCCGAGACGGTGCTGACCACCGGCGGGCGCAGCGAGAAGCGGGCCATGGCCCTGCGCCCCGATCTGCCACCCCTGGCCTTCGTCCAGATCGCCGACTACTTCGCCTTCGCCTTGACGGCGGCGGTCAAGGCCGGCATGACCCGCGTCGGCCTGGTCAGCTATTTCGGCAAGGCGGTCAAGCAGGCCCAGGGTCTCGCCTGCACCCACGCCCACCGCGCGGCCATGGACCTGGCCCTTCTGGCCGACTGGCTGACCGAGGCCGGCGCCCCGGCCGGGCTGGCGGCCCAGGTGGCCGGGGCCAACACCGCCCGCCACGTGCTGGAGATATTGACCGCGGCCGGCCGCCTGGACCTGACCGCGCTGGTGGTGCCCCGCCTGCTGGCCGCCGCGCGCCGGATCGTGGGAGCCGGGCCGGACCTATGGGCGGTGGTGCTGGACAGCGAGGGCGGGGTGCTCCAGCGCGGCGAACAGCCGGGGGAGGGACGGACATGAACCGGGTGACGGTGGTGGGCCTGGGCCTGGGGCGGGCGGACCTGACCCCGCGCGGCCTGGCGGCCATAGAGTCGGCCCAGGTCCTGGCCGGGGGCGAGCGCCTCTTGGCCTGGTTCCCGGAGCATCCCGGCCGGCGGCTGCTCCTGAAGTTCAACCTGGCCGACTGGCTGGAGCAGGTGGCCCTGCTGGCGGGCCAGGGCCAGGAAGTGGCGGTGCTGGCCTCGGGCGATCCCGGCTTTTTCGGCGTGGCGGCCAAGGTGATCCAGCGCCTGGGCCGCGAGGCGGTCACGGTGCTGCCCAACGTGACGGCCATGGCCGCGGCCTGCGCCCGCCTGGGCCTGGCCTGGCAGGAGGCCCGGGCGGTGAGCCTGCACGGCCGCGACGACCAGGGTCCCCTGTGGCGGGCCCTGGGCGAGTCCGACCTGGTGGTGGTCTACACCGATCCCAGACACGGCCCGGCCTGGTTGGCCGGCCTTTTGCTCCAGCGGGGCCAGGCGCCCTACTGGCGGCTGGGGGTGGCCCAGGACCTGGGCGCGGCCCAGGAGCGGGTGGCTTGGTACACCCCGGCGGCGGCGGCCGAAGAGAGCTTCTCGGAGTTGAACGTGGTGGCGCTGGAGCGGGTGGCCCGGCCCCAGCCCCTGCGCCTGGGCGCGCCCGAGGATGCCTACGCCCACCAGGCCGGGCTGATCACCAAATCCGAGGTCCGCTGCGCCGCCCTGGGCCGCTTGGAATTGGGTCCCGGCCTGACGGTCTGGGACCTGGGCGCGGGCAGCGGCAGCCTGGGCTTGGAGGCCGGCCTGCTCTGCCCCGGCGGACGGGTGGTGGCGGTGGAGGCCGACCCGGAGCGGGCGGAGCTGATCCGGGCCAACCGGGCCGCCTTTGGCGCGGGCTGGCTGGAGGTGGTTCAGGCCCGCCTGCCGCAGGACCTGGCAAAGCTGCCGGACCCGGACCGGGTCTTCATCGGCGGGGGCGGGGAGGAGCTGGGCGCGATCATGGAAGCGGCCTGGGATCGGCTCAAACCCGGCGGGGTGCTGTTGGTCAGCCTGGTGCGCCTGGAGTCCCTGGCCCGCGCCCGCGCCGCCCTGGCCGGCCTGGGCGCGGCGGTGGAGACGACCCAGATCCAGGTCGGCCGGGGCGCGGCCCTGACCGGCGGCGAATATCTCAAGGCGTTGAACCCGGTCTGGCTGGTGCGGGGCCGGCGCGAGGGAAGTGCATGAGCGGGGACAAACATCCGGTGGTCTTCGTGGGGGCCGGTCCCGGCGATCCAGATTTGATCACGGTGGCGGGCCGGAAGGCCCTGGAGGCGGCGGACCTGGTGGTCTTTGCCGGCAGCCTGGTCAGCCGGCAGATGCTCTCCTGGTGCCGGCCCGAGTGCGAAACGGTGGATTCGGCCAGGCTGGACCTGACGGCGATCATCGCCCACCTGGCCCGGGGCTGGGAGGCCGGCCGGCGGGTGGTGCGTCTGCACACCGGCGACCCCAGCCTCTACGGAGCCATCGCCGAGCAGATCGCGGAGCTGGAGGCGCGCGGCATCGCCTGGCGGGTGATCCCCGGGGTCACGGCCGCCTTCGCCGCCGCCGCCCACCTGGGTCTGGAATACACCCTGCCCGAGCTGACCCAGACCCTGATCCTGACCCGGGCCGCCGGCCGCACCCCGGTGCCCCGGGCCGAGAGCCTGGCCGCCCTGGCCGCCCACGGCTCATCGCTGGCCATCTATCTCTCCGCGGCCCAGGCCGAGGCGGTCTCCAGCGCCCTCCAGGCGGCCTTCGGACCCGAGGCCCCGGTGGCCCTGGCCTACCGGGTGAGCTGGCCGGACCAACGCTTCGTCTGGACCACCGCCCGCGAGCTGCCCCAGGCCCTCATCGATCACGAAATGACCCGCCAGGTGCTGATCCTGGCCGGGCCGGCGGTGATGGCCCGGGCCCAGGGCGAGAAGACCCCGGGCAGCAAGCTTTACGACGCCGGTTTTTCCCACGGCTTCCGGGCCGGCAAGACGGAGGGCGATTGAGCGAGCCCGTCGCCATCTACGCCCTGACCGCCACCGGGGCCGAGAGCGCCCGGCGGTTGGCTCCGGCCCTGGGGGAAGGCGCGCGCCTGTTCCTGCCGGAGCGCCTGGCCCAAACCGAGGCCGGGGAGACCGCCTTCGCCCGCCTGGCCCCGATCCTGGCCGCCAACTGGGCGGCCTTCGGCGGCCACGTGCTCTTCGCGGCGGCCGGGATCGTGGTCCGGGCCCTGGCGGGGCTGATCCAGGACAAGGCCAGCGACCCGGCGGTGGTGGTCTGCGATCCGGCCGGCCGCCACGCGGTGAGCCTCCTGGCCGGGCACCTGGGCGGGGCCAACGCCCTGGCCCGCCGGGTGGCCGCCGCCCTGGGCGGCCAGGCGGTGATCACCACCGCCACCGATCAGGCCGGCCTGCCCAGCCTGGAGTTGGTGGCGAGCGAGGCGGGCCTGAGGGTGGAGAACCTCAAGGCCCTGGCCGGGGTCAGCGCCGCCCTGCTGGATGGCCGGCCGGTGGCCCTGGACGACCCCGAGGACTGGCTGGCCAGCCGCCTGGAGCGGGACTGGCCGGGACTGTTTCCGGCCGCCGGACCGCAAGCCAACCCCTCGGTGGGGGTGGACTGGCGGGCGCGGCCCCCCCGGCCGGGCGAGCTGCTGCTGCGGCCGCCGGCCCTGTGGCTGGGGCTGGGCTGCAACCGGGGGACGGCGGTGGCGGAGATGGACGAGCTTCTGACCCGCGTCCTGGCCGAGGCGGGCCTCAGCCCCCTGGCCCTGGCCGGTCTGGCCAGCGCCATCGCCAAGGCCGACGAGGCCGGGCTCCTGGCCCTGGCCCTGGCGCGGAATTTAAAAACCAGCTTCTACGACGCCCAGACCCTGGACGCGGTGGCGGTGCCGAACCCCTCGGACCAGCCCCGGCGTCACCTGGGCACCCGCAGCGTGGCCGAGGCCGCGGCGCTCATCGCCGCCGGACCCGGCGGGAGGTTGTTGGTGGAAAAGCAAAAGAGCGGCAACGTCACCCTGGCGGTGGCCTGGGGGAGGGGACGATGAGCGGTTGCCTGTGGGTGGTGGGCCTGGGTCCGGGCGGGGTGGAATACCTGACCCCGGCGGCGCGGGAGGCCATCGCCAAGGCCCAGGTGGTGGCCGGCTACAAGGCCTATCTCAAGCTGGCCGAGCCGGTGCTGACCCCGGGCCAGCAAATCCTGGGCAGCGGCATGACCAAGGAGCTGGAGCGGGCGGCCCAGGCCATGGACCTGGCCCTGGCCGGCAAGCAGGTGGCCCTGATCAGCAGCGGCGACCCCGGCATCTACGCCATGGCGGCGGTGGTCTACGAGGAGGCCAGGAACCGGGGCCTGGACTTCGGCGAAGGCCCGGGCCAGCTGGACCTGCGGGTGATTCCGGGAGTGCCGGCGGTGGCGGCGGCGGCGGCCCTGTTGGGCGCGCCGCTCTCGCACGACTTCTGCTGCGTCAGCCTCTCCGACCGCCTGACTCCTTGGGAGCTGATCCAGCGTCGGCTGGAGGCGGCGGCCGGGGCCGACTTCGTCATCGCCCTCTACAACCCCAGGAGCAAGGGCCGCGACTGGCAGTACGCCCAGGCCCTGGAAATCATCGGCCGCCACCGCCCGGCCGCCACCCCGGTGGGCCTGGTCAAGGCCGCCATGCGGCCGGAGCAGACGGTGGCCGTCACCAGCCTGGGCCAGGCGGCGGCGGCCGAGGTGGACATGCACACCCTGGTCATCGTGGGCAGCTCCCAGAGCTTCGTCCACGGCGGGCGGATGATCACCCCCCGGGGCTATCTGGGCAAGTACGGCCAGCACTGGTCGGCGACCAAGCCGGGATAGGCGGTATACCGCCACCCCCCGGCCAAGGGCGCGCAGCGCCTTTGGCGCAGCCTTTTTCGGAGGGGGCGTGGGGGAACCATTTTCGCGCGGCAAAAAAGGGTTCCCCCACTCTCTCCCCTCCTCAGGAGCATCCCATGGCACCCCGATATCGGCCGATCATGGTGGTGGGCACCGGCAGCCACGTGGGCAAGAGCGTGTTGGTGATGGGCCTGTGCCGGCTGTTCCGGCGGCGGGGGATCGACGTGGCCCCCTTCAAGGCCCAGAACATGGCCCTGAACTCGGGCATCACTCCGGAGGGCGACGAGATCGGCCGGGCCCAGATCAGCCAGGCCGAGGCGGCCGGGATCGCGCCCCACCGGGACATGAACCCGATCCTGCTCAAGCCCACCAGCGACCTGGGCTCCCAGGTGATATTGAACGGCCGGGTGTTGGGCAACTACAAGGGCCGCGACTACTACGCGCTCAAGCCCAAGCTGGTCCGGCAGGTGATGGCGGCCTGGCGGCGGCTGGCCGGGGCGCACCAGCTGGTGGTCATGGAGGGCGCCGGCTCCTGCGCGGAGCTGAACCTCAAACGCCACGACCTGGTGAACATGGCCATGGCCCGGCGGGCGGGGGCCAACGTGCTCTTGGCGGCGGACATCGACGCCGGCGGGGTCTTCGCCCAGGTCATCGGCAGCCTGAAGCTGCTGCCCCCGGCCGAGCGGCGGCTGGTCAAGGGGGTGGCCATCAACAAGTTCCGGGGCGACCCGGCGCTCTTCGCCGACGGCATGGCCATCATCGCCCAAAAGGGCGGCGCGCCGGTCCTGGGGCTGATCCCCTGGTTCGGGGGGGAGATCGCGCTGCCCCAGGAGGACGGGGTGGCCCTGGAGCGGGGGGCGGGCTCCTCCGGCTCCGGGCCGGTGCGGGTGGGGGTGGTCCGCCTCAGCCGCATCAGCAACTTCACCGACGCCGACGCCCTGGCGGCCGAGCCGGGGGTGCGCCTGAGCTGGGTCAGCCGGCCCCAGGAGCTGGCCGGCCTGGACCTGTTGATCCTGCCCGGCACCAAGAACACCCTGGCCGCCCTGGCGGGGCTGAAGGCCAGCGGGCTTTTTGAGGCCATCCGCCAGTTCCACGCCCTGGGCGGGCGGGTGCTGGGCCTTTGCGGGGGGTATCAGCTCCTGGGGCAAAGCATCGCCGACCCTCTGGGGGTGGAAGGTCCGCCGGACGAGCAGGCCGGGCTGGGGCTGCTGCCCATCGCCACGGTGATGGCCGGGGAGAAGACCACCGCCCGGGCCGAGGCCCGCTGCCGGGGCGATCTGCCCTTCGCGGTGGAGGGCGCGGTGCGGGGCTATGAGATCCACATGGGCCAGAGCACCCCCCTGGGGGCGGACCGGCCGGCCTTTCGCCTCACCCGGCGGCTGGACCAGGACCTGGACCAGCCCGAGGGCCAGGTGAGCCCCGACGGCCGGGTGGTGGGGACCTACCTGCACGGCCTGCTGGACAACGACGCCCTGCGCGCGGCGGTGTTGGCCTGGGCCGCCGGGGGAAAGGCCGTGGCCGGGCTGGCCGACTACGCCGCCTTCAAGGAGCGCCAGTACGACCTACTGGCCGACCTGCTGGAGGAGCACCTGGACTGGCGGCCGCTGCTGGAGGAGGTCTAGGGCCAGGCAAAAGGGTCTGGGCCGGGGCCGGCCAATCAGTGTATCCTTGGGCTGCGGGGCGGGATGACCCCGGCTCCGCGCAAGCGGCGTCCTCCGGCGGACACGGATGACGCCGCCGCTGGGGAGGCCAGCCATGACCCACCGGATTCGCCGCGCCACGGGCGCGATCATCGCTCTGCTGCTCTGCGCCTGCCTGGGGGCCGCGCCCGCCCTGGCCGGCGAGCTGCCGCCGAAATCCAAGGGCCAGACGGTCTACGTGCCGGCCTACACCCAGGTCTACTACTCGGCCCGGGGCGAGACCTTCCCCCTGGTCACCACCCTGATGATCCACAACACCGACCCCACCGCCGACATCAAGCTGGAGGCGGTGGCCCTCTATGACACCGAGGGCAAGCTGCTGCGTCAGCAGCTCCAGGCCCCCGCCAGCCTGGCGCCCTTCGCCACCCGGGACTTCCTGGCCGCCGGCCTGGACAAGGCCCAGGGCCTGGGGGCCTGCTTCGTGGTCACCTGGAGCGCGGCCAAGCCGGTGAACCCGCCCTTGCTGGAGTGTCTGATGATCGGCACCGCCGGACAGCAGGGCATCTCCTTCCGCAGCCAGGGCCAGGTCATCGCCGAACAGGGGCCTTAGCCGCCGCCGATTCCACCCCTCGCCCGGTTGCGGGTCCGCCTCGGCGGGCCTAGACTGGAAGGCGCGGACAACCAACCCCAGCGGAGGCCGGCCATGCCCCGGGTGATGATTCATCCCGCCACCTACCAGGATTGCCTGGTCGCGGTGCGGCGGGCGTTCGAGCTTTTCCCCCAGCCCATCGCGGGCAAAAAGGTCCTGATCAAGCCCAACGTGCTGCGCGCCAGCAGCCCGGACGAGCACATCACCACCAATCCGGCGATTTTGGCCGCGGTGGTCGCGTGCGTCGAGGAGCGGCGTCCGGCCGAGATCATCGTGGGCGACAACCCCGGCCTGATGAGCTATGGGGCCAACGAGGCCAGCTTCCGCAAGTGCGGGCTCCTGGACGCCGCCGGCGGCCACTACCGCAACATCGGCCTGGAGGCGGTGGAGCAGGACTTCAATCCCGCCTGGTTGCCCAAGGTCAGCGTCTCCCGGGCGGTGCTCCAGGCCGACGTGCTGATCTCGCTGCCCAAGTTCAAGACCCACGGTCTGACCGTCCTGACCGGGGCCGTCAAGAACAGCTACGGCATCCTGCCGGGCGCGCAAAAGGCCCTGCTGCACCGCAAGGCCGGCAGCCCGCCCGCCTTCCACGAGATGGTGGTGGACGTCTTCCGCCTGCGGCCGCCGGACCTGTTCATCATGGACGCGGTGGTGGGCATGCAGGGCAACGGCCCGGCCTCCACCGAGCTGCGCTGGATCGGCCAGGTCCTGGCCGCCGACAACGCGGTGGCCCTGGACGCGGTGGTGGCCCGGATGATGGGCCTGGACCCGGCCCGCTTGCGCTTTTTGCAGCGGGCCAGGGAGCTGGGCCTGGGCGACTACGACCCGGCCGGAATCGAGCTGGACGGCGCCCTGGCCCCCATCCCCGAGTTCAAGCTGCCGCCGCTGGGCGGCGAGGCCATCGCCGGCAACCCCAACATCCAGCAGCTGATGCAGGCGCGCTCCCAGGTGCGGCCCCAGGCCGACCCCGAGCGCTGCACCGCCTGCGGCACCTGCGTGGACCAGTGCCCGGTGGGGGCCCTGGCGCTGGTGGACGACCTGCCCCGGGTGGACCCCGAGCGCTGCATCACCTGCTTCTGCTGCCAGGAGATGTGCCCGGAAAAGGCCATCAGCCTGCGATAAGTCTGGCCACCCATCCGCGCCAACAACGGGGCGGGGTGCATCCCCGCCCCGTTGTTTTGGCCTCCACCGGACCGCGATCGCATCTGTTAAACTCAGTGCCCATGGCCGTCATCGCAAGGAGCGCGAGCGACCAAGCAATCTCCCGAATTTTCAATCGCGGCTGCCCCGGCGCCGCGCGGCTTTGTCCCGAAAAACCGCCGCGCCCCAAAAGGCCCGGGCGGGGAGCCCCCCGCCCGGACGCCAAAGCCACATCCCGGCCTCGGGCGTGGCGGGCATTCCCGCCCCACCCGCCGCCGAGCGGCGGGCTACTTCCTGGCGTAGAAGTCCGCCACCACCTCCACCACCCGCTCCTTCTGGGCCATGGTCAGCTCGGGATAGATGGGGATGGCCACCACCTCCCGGGCCGCCTTTTCCGCCACCGGCAAGTCGCCGACCTGGCCGCCCAGGAAGGCGAAGCATTCCAACAGGTGCATGGGGATGGGGTAGTAGACCGCGTGGCCGACCTGAGCCGCGGCCAGGTGCTTCAAGAGGCCGTCGCGGTCATGGGCCCGCAGCACGTACTGGTTGAAGACGTGGCTGGCGGGATGGTCGGGCCAGGCCCGGTGCGGCAGGCCGATCAGCCCCTTTTCCACCAGGCCGGTCTGGGCGAACAGGCGGTCGTAGTCGGCGGCGTTGGCCCGGCGGGCCTCGGTCCAGGCGGCCAGGTGGGGCAGCTTGGCCGCCACCACCGCGGCCTGCACCGCGTCCAGGCGGAAGTTGCCGCCCACGTGGATGTGGCGGTACTTCTCGTCGGGGTGGGAGCCGTGGGTGCGCATGGAGCGCAGCTTGGCGGCCAGCTCGGGATCGCGGCAGGTGATGAGTCCGCCGTCGCCGCCGGCTCCCAGGTTTTTGCTGGGGAAGAAGCTGAAGCAGCCGGTGTCGCCCAGGCAGCCGATGTTGCTTGATCCTCCGTTTTGATGGGGATAAGCTGCGCCTATGGTTTGCGCCGCGTCCTCCACCACCGCCAGGCCGTGCTTCCGGGCCAGGTCCAGCAGGGGGTCCATCTCCGCGCACTGGCCGAAAAGGTGCACCGGCACCATGGCCTTGGGCCGGGCCGGTAGGTCGGTTCGGTCCAGAAGGCGGGCCGCCTGATTGGGGTCCAGGTTGTAGGTGGCGGGGTCGATGTCGGCGAACAGCGGCCGCGCCCCCAGGCGCACGATGGAGCCGACGGTGGCGAAGAAGGTGAAGGGCGTGGTGACCACGCCGTCACCGGGCCCCACCCCCAGGGCCATCAGGGAAAGCAGCAGGGCGTCGGTGCCGGAGCTGACCCCCAGGGCGTGGGGGGCGCCGAGGTGGTCGGCCAGGGC
>JAIWNN010000116.1 GCA_020216805.1 Desulfarculus sp.
TTTTTCCAGGTTGGCGACGTGGGGTCCCAGAATGAAGGACTGCTCCTCGAAGACCCGGCCCACCGCCGCCATCACTTCGTCCTTGATGGTGGCGAACTGGGCCTTCAGGTCCAACAGGGGCACCGGGGAGTAGCTGGCGGTCATGCTTCCTCCTTCGCGACCAGCGCGCCTTTGGCGCGACAACTTAGCCCGCGCGCGAAACAAATCGCTCTTGGCAGGTATAACATGAAAGGCCATGAATTGCAGTCACGGCTTCGCGAGGTGGCCGAGTTGATCTGCTCCGCCGACCAGGTGGTGGCGTTGACCGGGGCCGGCATCAGCGTGGAGAGCGGCATCCCGGCCTTTCGCGGGGCCCAGGGGTTGTGGGAAAAATACGACCCCATGGACTTCGCGGCCATCGATTCCTTCCTGGCCGACCCGGCCCGGGTCTGGAAGATGCTTTTGGAGTTGGACCACCTGGTGCGCCAGGCCCAGCCCAATCCGGCCCACCAGGCCCTGGCCCGGCTGGAAAAGCTGGGCAAGCTGGGCGCGGTGATCACCCAGAACATCGACGGCCTGCACCAGGCGGCCGGCAACCGCAACGTGATCGAGTTCCACGGCTCCGGCCGCCGCCTGCGCTGCCTCTCCTGCGGCCGGCAGGTCGCGCGCCTGGAGGTGATCATGGACCCCCTGCCCCCGCGCTGCGCCTGCGGTGGGCTGATCAAGCCGGACATCGTCTTCTTCGGCGAGCCGATCCCCGAGCGCGCGGCCATGACCGCCTTCACCCTGGCCAGCGCCTGCCAGGTGATGCTGGTGATCGGCACCAGCGCGGTGGTGGCCCCGGCCAGCCACCTGCCGCTGCTCGCCAAAAGCGGGGGGGCCAAGGTGGTGGAGGTGAACCTGGAGCCCACCCCGCTCTCCCAGCGGGTCAGCGACTATGTCTTCCACTTCGGGGCCGGGGACCTGATGACCTGGCTGACCCAGGCGGTGGAGGACCTGATGGAGGAGCGGGGGGAGAAGACGGGATGATTCCCGAGCGGGATGCTGGCCACGCCCTGCGGGTCTGCCACGTCATCACCACCACCGAGCGGGGAGGGGCCGAGACCCAGCTTCTGCGCCTGGTGGAAGCCCTGGGGCCGCCGCAGCACCGGCACCAGGTGATCTGCCTGCGGCCGGAGGGCGAGCTGGCCGGGCCCCTGCGCGCGGCCGGGGCCCAGGTCACGGCCCTGAACCTGCGCCCCAGCCTGGGGGCGCTGGTGGGCGGGGCGCGGGCGTTGCGCCGGATCGTGGCCCAATCCGATCCCCACCTGGTGCAGACCTGGCTCTACCACGCCGACCTGCTGGGGGCCCTGGCGGTCTGGAAGCGACCCTTGGTCTGGGGCCTGCGCAACTCGGACCTGGATCTCTCGCGCCACGCCTGGACCACCCGGGCGGTGGTGCGGGCCTGCGCGCTCCTCGCCCGGCGGCCCCGGGTCATCGTGGCCAACTCCCAGGCCGGGGCGCGGCTGCACCAGGACCTGGGCTATCCGGCCCGGAAGATGCGGATCATCCCCAACGGCTTCGACTGCGACCGTCACCGACCCGACCCGGCCGAGCGCGTCCGGCGGCGGGCGGAGCTGGGGCTGGACCATGACGCGTTGCTGGTGGGGATGGTGGCCCGCTTCGACCCGGCCAAGGACCACGCCGGCTTCCTGGACGCGGCCCGGGTCCTGGCCGGCCGGCTGCCCCGGGTGCGCTTCCTGCTCATCGGCAAGGGAGTCACCGCGGACAACCCGGCCCTGGCCGGGTGCGCCGCCCCGCCCCTGGCCGGGCGCTGCCATCTGCTGGGACCGCGCGACGACGTCCCGGCCTGGCTCAACGCCCTGGATCTGTATCTGCAAAGCTCGCGCAGCGAGGGGATGCCCAACGCCCTGGGCGAGGCCATGGCCAGCGCGGTGCCCTGCGTGGCCACCGACGCCGGCGACACCCGGCTGTTGTTGGGCGATTGCGGGCTGGTGACGCCCCCCGGCCAACCCTACGCCCTGGCCGAGGCCGCGGCCATGATCTTGGAACTGCCGGCGGCCCTGCGGGCCGGGCTGGGCGCGGAGGCGCGGGAGCGCATCCGGCGGCGTTTTTCCCTGGAGAGCATGGCCCGGGCCTTCGCCGAGCTCTATGGCGAGCTGGGCGGAACCACTTCCAGGCGATCCACCAGCACCGCGCAAACTCGCTCCGGACAGGCGGACCAGACCAGCTCCAGCGAGTGTTGACCCCGGGGCACCTCACCCAGGGGGACTTCCAGGTCATGATAACGGTCCCGCCAGGGGAAGCGATACACAACCCCGCCATCCAGCACGATGCTCACCTCGCCCGGGCGGCCGGGCTTGCCCACCACCCGCAGCCCGGCCTCGCCGCCGGGGAAGAACAGCCGCCCCTGCAGCCGCCCGCCGTCCATCAGCACCGCCCCGCGCACGGTGTTGGGATAGACGTATTCCACGTATAGGCTGCCCCCGGAGACCCGCATCTGCTCGGCCTCCACGAAGGTCGGCGGCCAGAGCCGGGCCGCGCCCAGCCCCGCCGCCAAGAGCAGCAGCACGGCCAAGGCCAGGGCCGAGAGTTCGGTTCCGCTCCAGGCGGCCGGCGGCGGAGCGGCCGCGGCGGCGGGTCGTTCGGGAGCGGCCGGGGCTTCCGCCCGGGCCAGCCGCCGCCAGATCAACAGACCCAAGCCGGTGACGATCACGGCCAGCCCCAGGGTCCAGGGCTTGAACGCCGGGGAGCGGGTGAAGGCGCTGGGCAGCAGGTGGTGCAGGTCCAGGCCCAGGTTGTCCTGCAAACCCCGCAGCAGGGGGTTCACTCCCAGGGGCGGGGAGTAGCGGGCCTGGGCCACCAAGGTGGCCAGCCAGGCGTAGAGCAGGGTCTGGCTGGCTGGCAGCCAGGCCAGGAGCCGCAGCCAGGGGCGGTCCAGGGCCGAGAAGGCCAGCCCCAGGAACAGGGCCAGGGGCGGCAGGGCGGCGGCCAGGAAGCGGGCCGGGCCGGCAAAGCCGCCGTACCACTGGAACCAGCGGGTGTAGCAGAGCACCGCCAGGTAGATGACCAGGGGGACCAGGACTTGGAGGCTGGGCCGCAGGCGCAAGCGCAGTCCGGCCGGAATCCCGGCCAAGGCCAGAACGAAAACCGGGGCTACCACCGCCAGGCCGAAGGTCTGGTCCAGGGCCACTCCCCGCAAAAGGATCAGGATCGGCTGCAGGGGATGGCCGGCCCGCTCCAGGTTCCAGCGCAGGACGTCCACCTGGCTCCAGACCCAGCCCGGCCACCATTCCCGGGGCAACCACAGGGCCATCGCCCCGGCCAGCAGCACCAGCCCGACGGCGAGCGCGCCCACCAAGCCCCAGCCCAGGCGGCGGGCCAGCAACTGGCAACCACCCAGGAGCAGCAGCCCGCCGGCCAAGGGTGCCAGCCGGCCCTTGACCACCATCAGCAGCACCGCGCAGAGCACCAACCCCGCGCCCCTGAGCCAGGGGGAGTCCTCCAGGCGCAGGAGCAGGCGCAGCCCCACCATCAGCAGCAGCATGCCCACGGTGTCGGGAAAGACCTGCTGGCTGATCAGGAGCACCGGAGCGGAGAGCAGGGTCAGGCCCGCGGCGGCGGCGGCCGGGCCGGGGCGCAGGCGGCATTCGGAGAGCCAGGCCAGCAGTTGGCCGGCGGTGAGCGCCAGGATCGCGGCCAGCAATAGCAGCACCCCCAGGCGGCCGCCCAGCCAATAGGCGGGCGTGATCAACCAGGGAAAGACGCCTCCGGCGTGCCGGGTGGAAAAAGCCAGCTCCGGGGACCAGCGCGCCCAGTAGAACGACCGATACTCCTGGTCCTTGGCCGCCTGGGACACGTCGCTGGTGGCGTGGCGGGCCAGGCTGTGGGCGATGAGCAGATAGCCCACCTCGTCGCTGGCCGAGGACAGGGCCTGGTGGCTCCAGCCGGCCAACGGCCCCAACAGGGCCAGGCCCACCAGGAAGACCGCCAACTGCCGGCGCGGGCCCAGCCCCTCTCCCGGCTCCATCCCCTGGACCAGGAAACCCCGCCACAACACCCAGACCAGGAGCCCGCCCTTGGCCGCGGCCAGGCCCAGGTAGGCCAGGCCCAGGGCGGCCAGACCATTGCCCAGCTCGCGCCAAACCAGGGGCAGGGCCAGGAAGGCGGGCAGGGTCAGGTAGCTGTAGGCGTCCAGGCGCAGGGCGCGGCGGGCGGGGCGGGACTCGGCCCGGGAGCCGGGCCAGAGGAAAAGGAGCAGGTCCAGCACCAGGCTGGGCAGCCAGACCACCAGGGGCGGGGCCAGGCTGACAAACAGGCGCAGGCCCTCCGGCCGCGCCACCGCCGCCAGGGCCCCTTCCTGGGCCAAGTCGGGCAGGCCCAGGTGCTCCCACATCAGCCAGATCAAGACCGACCCCAGGGCCGCGGTCAACAGCCCCAGGCCCAGGTGCTGGCCCAACAGGGCCAACCCCGGCCAGGGGTCGGTCGCGGTCTTCCCCGCCTCCGACACTAGCCCCTCCCGACGCCGCCAGGAGAAAGGCGCGCCGCCAAGGGGCGCGCGGCCTGGCCGCCGCCCCGAACCGGGCGACGGTCGCGGGTCAGTTTAGCATAACCAACGCCGGAGACGATGCTATTCCGGGGTGGTGGCCGGCCCGAACTCGTAGAGGAAGGCCAGCTCCAAGCGGCGGTCCAGCTCGGGCAGCAGGCGCTCCTGGAGATGGGCCACCAGGGGGGCCGGATCCGACAGGTGCTCGCCCAGCATGGTGGCGGCCAGGTGGGCGAAGGCCTCCAGAGGGTCGCCCTTCTCGCCGTCCAGATACCAGTCCACCCGGTCCAGGAACTGGTGCAGGGGGTCGGAGGGCTGGGCGTAAAGCTGGCTGTAGCAGAGGCTGAAACAGGGCAGCAGAAGGCCGCGCAAGAGCTCTGAGAGCCCGGAGCGGCTCAACGCCTCCTCGCGCCCCAGGCGCTCCAGGGCGTGCAGGGCCATGATCACCGGCAACTCGTCGGTCAGGACCTGGACCAACTCACGGCGTCCCTTTTTGCTCAACGAGCCGGCCGCCGCCCCCACCATGGCCGCCGCCTGTTCGGGGATGTCGCGGGAAAGCAGGCCGTAGATGCGCAGGCACAGGCGGTTCAGGCGCAGGAGCTGGGCCGGCTCCGGGGGCAGGGCCCCGCCCAGGTCGGGCAGGCGCAGGTTCTGGCGGTGATCGCTCAAGCTCGCGTTCCCCATGCAGAGAGAGGGTGGATGGAATGGGTAAAACCAATCATATACCCCTGCCGGGCCGGCCTGGCAAGCCCTGGGCGGCCCTCCCCGGGGGGCTTTATGTTGGACCGCGCCTGGGTTATGGTGGGAGCATCCCTGATTGGAGGCCGGATGTGGGATGGCGGGAGATTTATGACCAGCGCCGCACCAGCGCCAAGCGGGCGCTGAAGGCGGTGCGAAGAGGGGCCCGGGTCTTCGTGGGCAGCGCCTGCGCCGAGCCCCGGGCCCTGGTCTCGGCCCTGTTGCAGCGGGCCGACGACCTGCACGACGTGGAGATCCTGCACTTCGTGACCCTGGGCCAAGCCGATTACACCGACAAGCGCTTCGACCGGCGCTTTAGGCACAACGCCTTCTTCGTCGGCCCGGCCACCCGCGAGGCGGTCCACCAGGCCCGGGCCGACTACACCCCCATCTTCATGCACCAGATCGGCCGGCTCTTCAAACAGCGCGACCTGGAGCTGGACGTGGCCTTGATCCAGGTCAGCCCCCCGGACGAGCACGGCTTCGTCAGCCTGGGCATCGGGGTGGACGTGGCCCGCTCGGCGGCCGAGAGCGCCGCCCACGTCATCGCCCAGGTCAACCGCCACATGCCCCGCACCATGGGCAACTCCTACCTGCACGTGCGCCAGATCCACGCCTTCGTGGAGCAGGACGAGCCCCTGATGGAGTTCGTCTACCCTCCGGCCGACGCGGTGGGCCAGAAGATCGCCCAACTGGCCGCCCGGCTGGTGAACGACGGCGACACCGTGCACATCGGCTACGGCCACATCCCCTACCAGGCGCTCTCCTTCCTGGGCGACAAGCGCGAGCTGGGCTTCCACACCGAGGTGGTCAGCGACGCCTTCATCGACCTGATCGAGGCCGGGGTCATCACCGGCAGCCGCAAGACCCTCCTGCCCGGCCGCATCGTCTGCTCCTTCTGCATCGGCACCCGCCGCGTCTACGACTACGTGGACCGCAACCCCATCTTCCTCTTCCTGCCCAGCGAGCAGGTCTACGACCCCCTGGAGATCGCCAAAAACCAACACATGATCAGCCTGGGCAGCGCCATGGAGGTGGACCTGACCGGCCAGGTCTCGGCCGAGAGCGGCGGCTACCATTTCTATTCCGGCATCGGGGGGCGGCTGGATTTCATCCGCGGCGCGGCCATGAGCCAGGGCGGACGCTCGGTGCTCTGCCTGCCCAGCACCGACCGCCAGGCGACCCAAAGCCGCATCGTCCCCCGCCTGGCCGAGGGCGCCGGGGTCATCGCCACCCGGGGCGACGTGGACTACATCGTCACCGAGTACGGCATCGCCTACCTGCACGGCAAGAGCATCCGCGAGCGGGCCCTGGCCCTGATCAACATCGCCCACCCCCGCTTCCGGCCGCAACTCCTGGCCGCGGCCAAGGAAAACGCCTACGTCTATCCCGACCAGATCCTGTTGAACGCCGAACAGGACCTCTATCCCGAATGGGCCGAGGCCGACGAGATCATCAAGGGCGGCCTGGCGGTCCACATCCGGCCCATCCGCCCCACCGACGAGGTCCTGCTCCAGGAGTTCTTCTACAGCCACTCCGACGAGACCATCTACAACCGCTACTTCCGGCCGGTGCGCGCCCTGCCCCACGTCACCGCCCAGGGCCTGGTCAACGTGGACTACCGCCAGCACATGGCCCTGGTGGCCACCACCGGCCCCATCGGCAAGGAGAAGATCATCGGGGTGGGGCGCTACTCCCTGGGCGACGAGAGCGGCCTGGCCGAGGTGGCCTACACCATCAGCGACCACTACCAGGGCCTGGGCCTGGGCGGGGTGCTGCAAAAACACCTGACCGCCTATGCCCAGCGCCAGGGCGCGCCGGGCTTCTGGGCGGTGAGCTTCGGCTCCAACAAGGCCATGCTCAGCGTCTTCGGCAAGCTGGGTCCCTACACCAAGACCGTGATCGAGCCCGGCATCTGGCGGGTGGAGCACTGGTTCAAGGACGGCGGGACCAAGGACGGCGCCGGGGATTAGGCCTTCTCTTTAGATAAGGAAAAGTTTGATCAAGGTGCAAAATTAGCTCCTTTAGGGAATGTTCGTTTCAGAAAGAATCGTTTAATCTGATATCTGACGATGTGGCCGATCGCAGCAGGGTTTGTCTTCGCCGCAGTCAGCCACAAAGTAGATTGGCCCTCTTAAAACAAAGTTCCTGTAATTATAAGGAGTTAGCCATGAGCACAAATGATCCCTTCATCAGAGACAGTTACAACTACCACACGAGCAATGGTACTTACGAAACTACCTACACTACTTCTATGGCGGTCGGAGCTGACCAGGCACGACTCGGTTACTCCTGCTCGCCTCAACAACACTACGAATCGTATACTGAGTACAACAACCGGCTTCTTGGCTACAATAATAACAAATAATTTATCGTGTGATTCAAAGGGTTTCCCGTCCTTTGAATCACACTTTTCAGTTAACACAAGGGTCTATAAACTCAACTCACGAATAATGCTGTCACGTTGATTCTTAGCTCACCAATCTTCAACGACATTCCGGTGACATCTTCCGCCCGTTGCCGCGCGGTCATGCGGCCGTAATCATTTCCGGCTAAGGTGGACTCACGCCGAGGTTGGCGTCTGCCCTCCAACCTTAAGCTGGAAGCATCCCATGCCCCAGGATGCCCTGGCCCCCGTGGCGTCGGAAGGGCTGTTGGAAGCCCTGCCCGACCAGACCCGCAACGTCGAGGTCTTCGATCCCCTGTTCCACGGCATGCTGCCGGTGGGCCTGGGGATGCTGACCCCGGGCCGGCCCTGCCCGGTGGACCTGTTCATGCCGCTCTATCTGGAGGACCAGGACCGGGTGGAGATGACCCAGGTCTGCCGCGCGGGCGACGTCTTCCTGCCCGCCTGGCGGCAACGCCTGGTCAGCCTGCACCAGGGCCACCTCTACGTGCCCCGGGGCGCGGCCGCCGCCCTGCTGAGCCAAGTGACGCAGCGCGGCGCGGAGGAGCTGGCCCAGCGGCCGGCCATGCTCAAACGCACCTACCTGCGCGAGCTGGCCATCTTCGCCCTCTGGAACCTGATGCACGCCGACGACGGCCCCGCGGCCCTGGCCGCCTGCCTGGCGGAGGTCCGCCGCCTGGTGGAGCTGATCGCGGCGCAGGAGGAGATGCTGGCCCGGTTGGGGCCGTTCCTGCGGGCCGACCCCAGCCTCTTTTCCCATTCGGTCAACGTCTGCCTGACCGCCATGGCCCTGGCCCGCCACCTGGACCTCTCAGACGCCCGCACCGTCAACCTGGGCCTGGCCGGGCTGCTGCACGACCTGGGGCGCTCGCGCCTGCCCCGGGGATTGTGGGAAAAACCGGGCCGGCTCAACCTGGAGGAGACCCGGCTGATGCAACGCCACCCCAAGCTGGGCCACGAGATGCTGGCGGCGGCCGGGGGTCTGCCGCCCCAGGTGCTCTTGGCGGTGCTGCATCACCATGAGAACGCCGACGGCTCGGGCTATCCCGGCCGCTTGCCCGCCGCCTCCACCCCGATGCTGGCCCGCTGGCTGCGCCTGATCGATTCCTTCGACGCCATGACCAGCCACCGCTCCCACCGCAAGGCCCTGAGCGCCTTCGCCGCGGTCCAGGCCATCATGGCCGACGCCGACCGCTGCTTCGGTCCGGACATCACCCCCCAGTTCGTGGGCTTTCTCACCAGCCAGTTCGTGAACCGCCCCCCGGGGGACTAGGGACTGTTAACCCAAACGTAATTACCAGATTAGTAATCCGAATCGAGCGGACGACGAGCCCCGCGCAACTGCCTTTTTGTCATTGCGAGGAGCAAAGCGACGCGGCAATCTCTTTCTTGTTTTCAACACATTGGAAGCAACCAATAAGACCGCGGGAGATTGCTTCGCTGCGCTCGCAATGACCACCAGAGGCGCATCACGTCAATCCAATGACGTTAACCAGCCCTAGTCCTACGGCTGATCCCCGCCGGCCCCGCCCGCCCGGGCGGCCTGGTTGCGGGCGCGCAGGTTGAGCATCTCCACCCCCAGGCTGAAGGCCATGGCGAAATAGACGTAGCCCCGGTCCAGGTGTTGGCCCAGGCCCTCGGCGGTGAGCATCACCCCGATCAGGATCAAAAAGGCCAGGGCCAGCATCCGGATGGTGGGGTGCTTTTCCACGAAGCGGCTGACCGCCCCGCTGAAGACGATCATGACCGCCACCGCGATGATCACCGCCAGGATCATCACCAAAAGCTGGTTGGCCATGCCCACCGCGGTGATCACCGAATCCAGCGAGAAGACGATGTCGATGATCCCCACCTGGGCCACCACCGGCCAGAACCGGGCCCCGGCCCTGGTCGCCGCCTCGGCCGCCCGGCCGGCGTGCTCCAGCTGGGCGTGGATCTCGTGGGTGGCCTTGGCCAGCAGGAAAAGCCCCCCGCCCAGCAGGATCAGGTCGCGGCCGCTGAAGGCGTGGTCCCAGAGGCTGAACAGGGGCGCGGTCAGGCGCATCACCCAGGTGATGGCCAACAGGAGCAGGATGCGCGTGATCAGGGCCAGCGTCAGGCCCAGCCGGCGGGCCGAGGGCTGCTGGACCAGCGGCAGGCGGCCGGTGAGGATGGCGATGAAGACGATGTTGTCGATGCCCAGCACGATCTCCAGGGCGGTCAGCGTCACCAGGGCGATCAGGGCCTGGAGGGAGAAAAGGTCGGGCGGGAAAAGCTCGGCCATGGCGATCTTCGCTCCGTGATCGGCCAGCCCCGCCCGGGGCTCCGAGCGGGGCGGTTACTTGGTCGACGGCCGGTCGGCTAGCCGGCGTGGGGCAGGCCGCCGGCCTTGGCCTCCCAGACCCGGATCAGATAGGGTTTCTGCTCCTCGAACATCTGGGCCTGGGCCTCCACCAGGGCCTCGGCCTCGGCGCTGGTCATCTCCCAGCTCTCGCGCACGAAGCTGGCCACCCGGGCGTAGTACAGCGGCGTGACCAGGTCCACCAGGTTCATGCGGTTGTGGGTCCAGGCGTGAAAGGTGGCGGCCAGCTCGTAAAGAATCTGGATCCAGGCCGGGGTGGGCAGGTGGAAGTTCTTGCGGCCCAGCTTGGCCGCCCGGCTGATTTGTGCAAAGCACTCCGGACAGAAAATCTCTTTCCAAAGGGCCTTGAACTGGCCGTAGCCCACCTTGAAATGTTTTATCAGGTTGTCCAGGTTGACCTTGACCTCCTCCGGCTCCACCGCGCTGGGGTGGTCGAAGGTGGGCACGGTCACGCTGCCCTGGATGTTCTTCCACTTGCCCTCGTTGCGCTCCATCAGGGTGAACAGCGTCCAGATCACCTGGCGGAACATGGGGCCCAGGTGTTGGCTGGGGTCCTTGGCGTCATGGATCTTGACCCCCAGGTTGGACTGGCAGATCTTGAACCCCCCGGCCACCGCCTCGGTGGTCATCCAGATGTCGATGCCGTAGCGGGCCACCTCGGTCTGCCAGAGGTCCTGCTCCACGTAGTGCTTGGCCAGATCGCGGGAGAGGGCGAAGTCGCCGCCGATGGGCTGGCGGACGCGCTTGCCGTAGAGCGCGCGGGTGAGGTTGTAGACGATGTTGTTGGTGATGGTGCCGTCGTACTTGTGGCGCAGGTAGACCGGGGCCACGTACTGGTAGCCTTTTTCCAGCACCGGGTCCAGCAGGTAGGGCACCCAGTCGCTGGTGATGGAGCGCAGGTCGGAATCCACCACCGCCAGGGCCGCGACCTTGAGCCGCTCGCCGGCCTCGAAGATGGAGCGCAGGGCGCTGCCCTTGCCCCCCGGGCCGCGATAGATGCCGATCAGCTTCTCCTGCCAGGGCTTGATCTGGAATTCCTTGGCCACCTCGCGGGTGTCGTCGGTGCTGCCGCCGTCGGCGACCATGATCACGCAGCGCTGGTCCTTATAGTATTTGGCCAGGCCGTGGCTGAGCATCTGGATGACGTGGGCGATGGTGGCCTCGTTGTTGAAGCAGGGGATGCCCACCAGGATGTCGGCGCGGTCGATCTCCTCCAGGCGCTTGGCGGTGTAGCCGCGCAGGGCGGTGTTGAACTTCACGTCGGCTCCTTTCGCTGGCGGCCGGGAAAGGAAAGCGACCGGCCGGGGCGCGCCGGGCCTGGCCAGGGGATCGGCCAGGGTTGGGCGGCGGGACCGTGTCCGCACCGCGGGGCCGGCCGCTTTCCGCTTCCGGCGGGGTTGGGTCAATCTTCTCGCCGGTCGGGATATAGCAAAAAAGATAGCACCCTTTTTCGCCAGGCCGCCAGCCCCGGCCGCCACCGCGGCTCGATCGCGGCGAAAAACTCCCCTCTTTGCAGCCGGTTGGCCGCATCCGGATCGCCCAGGAGCAGGTCCAGGGGTCGGCGGACGTGCTCGTATTCATAGGGCGGGGGGCGGAAGTCCCAGAGCCCGGGGTGGACCCGGTTGATGGCCGACAGGAGCGCGCAGGTCAGGCGCAGGGGGCGGAAGAGGTCCGGGTCGGTGACATGGATCTGCCAGCCGCCACAGGTCAGCCCGGCGTGCTTGTGGAAGGTGGGCTCGAAAAAAAGCGGCCGGAGCCGGCAGCCGGCCAGGGCGTATTCCTCCACCGCCTCGGCCACCGCCCAGGGGTCCACCCCCGGCCCGCCGCTGATCTCGAAGGGCCGGGTGGTGCCGCGCCCCTCGCTCAGGGTGGTCCCCTCCAGGAGCACCTGGCCGGGATAGACCCGGGCGCTGTCCAGGGTGGGCAGGTTGGGGCTGGGCAACACCCAAGGCAGGCCGGTGGTGGCCAGATCCCCGCCGGTCCAGCCCTGGGCCTGGATCACCCGCAGGTCCAGGTCCAGGCCGCGCTCGGCCACCACCAGCCGGGCCAGCTCGCCCAGGGTCAGGCCGTGGCGCAGGGGCATGGGGTGGGGGCCCACGAAGCTCATCAACTCCGGGGGCAGGATCGGCCCCTCCTCGCCCCGGCCCAGAGGGTTGGGGCGGTCCAGCACCCAGACCGCCACCCCGGCCCCGGCGCACTGCTCCAGGCAGGCCACCAGGGTGGTGAAGAAGGTGTAGACCCGGCAGCCCACGTCGATCAGATCCACCAGGAGCACGTCCAGGCCAGCCAACATCTCCGGGGTGGGGCGGCGGGTGTCGCCATACAGCGACCAAATCGGCAGGCCCAGGCGGGGGTGAATGGCGTGGGCGCTCTCCACCATGTTGTCCTGCTTGTCGGCGAAAAACCCGTGCTGGGGGCCGAAGATGGCCTTGAGGCGGCCGGGCAGGGCCCGGGCCACCGCCTCCGGGGCCGGGGTCAGGTCGGGCAGGACCGCGGCCGGGTTGGATAAGAGGCCCAACCTGGCCCGGGCCAGGTCGGCCGGGGGTTGGGCGGCCAGGCGGGCCAGGCCGGTGGACACGCGGGGCTGATCGGGGACGGACATGCCGCTGGCCCTTTTCAGATTGGTATAAAAGCTCTAGAATGAAAAACCACCATTGCGATCACCGCAGTATAAGCCGCTCCCCGTTCTCGCTCAAGGCCAGCCCGCCGGCGCGGGGGGAGCACTTCCCTCGCGATCGTTTCGCCCCGGCGGTCACGACCAGGCAGGAAACCATGGACCTGGACATCCGCACCCTCCTGCTGGCCATGATTGTGCTCCAGTTGGCCATCGGTCTGGCGATGCTGGTCTTTTGGCGCACCCAGAAGGTCTTCCCCGGTTTCGGCTACGTCGCCCTCTGCAACCTGGTGATGGCCGGCGCCTATCTGATGCTGGGCCTGCGCGGGGTGATTCCCCTGTGGCTGTCGGTGCTGGGCGGCAACCTGCTCCTGGCCCTGGGCGGCCTCTGGCGCTGGCTGGGGGTTCGCATCTTTTGGGGCCGGACCGGCCATGGCCTGCCGCTCTATCTTCTGCCTCTGGCGGTGGGGCTATTTACTTGGCAAACAAGCCATCGGCCGCTACGGCCTGCCGCTCTATCTTCTGCCTCTGGCGGTGGGGCTGGGTTGCGCCTATTTCCTTTTCGCGCAGAGCAGCCTGGCCTGGCGCAATCTGGTCCTGACCCTGGGTCTGCTGCCCATGCTCCTGAACCTGACCTGGCTGATGCTCCAGGCCCGGGTGGGCGAGAACCGGTCCCTGTTGCGGATGGCGGCGGCGACGACCCTGGGTTTTGGGATCCTGATGCTGGGGCGGGCCGCGGCGCTCTTCGCCTGGGACCAGGAGGTCGACGACCTGCTCCGCGCCGCTCCGCCCTGGCAGGGCGGGCACTATTTCGCCCTTTTTTTCATGGAGGTTTTCTGGAACCTGGTCTTCGTGATGATCAACAACCAGCGCCTGGGCAACCAGTTGCGCGAAACCCAGGATGAGCTGGCCCGTCTGGCCTCCACCGACCCCCTGACCGGGATCCTCAACCGGCGCAGCCTGCTGCTCGCCGGCGAGCGGGAATTCCTCCGCGCCAGCCGCTATGGCCGCCCCCTGGCCGTGCTGGCCATGGACCTGGACCACTTCAAGCAGGTCAACGACCGATTGGGCCACGCCGCCGGCGACCGGGTCCTGGTGGCCCTGGCCCGGGTTCTCCAGGGGCAACTGCGGGCCAGCGACGCCCTGGGGCGGGTGGGTGGCGACGAGTTCATCGCCCTGTTGCCGGAGACGGTGCTGGAAGGCGCCCGCCGGGTGGCCGAACGCCTGCGCCAGGCCGCCGACCAGGAGCTGCGCCAGGTGTTGGGCGGCCAAGATCTGGCGCTGAGCCTCAGCGTGGGCATCAGCGTCTCCCACCCCGAGGACGCCAGCCTGGACGAGCTGCTGGAGCGGGCCGATCTGGCCCTCTACGAGGCCAAGCAATCCGGCCGCAATTGCCAGGTCGGCGTGGAACGGGTCCAGACCGCGGGCGCGGACCCGTCGCCGGACCAAGCGGGGGCCGCCCCGGCGCTGGCCTGAACCGGAACCGCTCCCGCCCCGCCCGCGCCCCCCGCCCGTCGTGGGGCCCATGC
>JAIWNN010000117.1 GCA_020216805.1 Desulfarculus sp.
TCCGATGCCAAAAACCATGCCCAGCCCGCCGTGGCAGGCCTCCTCGCCGGCCCCGCCTTGGCATGGCTTTTGGCACCCGCGCGTCCCGCGCGGCAAAAGCCATGCCAAGGGCCCATCAGCCCCGCACCCGGGCCGCCTTGGCCGCCACTCCGGCCAGAAACTTGGCCTGATCCACCACGAAGCGCACGTGCAACGCGCGGCAGATCTCCTCCACCTCATCCTGGGCGGTGATGGCGAAGACCAGCTTGCGCCCCTTGACCTCGGTCAGTTGGGCGACGGCGGTCACGGTCAGGCCCACGGGGGTGGGTGCCAGGTGGTCCATCTCCATGCGCGCGCCCACGGTCATCTCCCCGGGCCCCAGATGGGGCGCGATGGCGACGATGGCGGCCTGCTCCAGGAGGGTCATCAGGGTCATGGAGGACAGGACGTCCACTCCGGGATTGCCGTAGGCGCTGGCCAGGTCTTGGGGGCGGACCTGGGCCGCGGCCTGGCCGCTGAGGCCGGGGACGAGATCGGCGAGGGGCATGCTTGCGCTCCGGAATAGGGTTCAGGCCGTGTCGGGGTCGGGCAGGACCACCGTGAAGCGGCTGCCCTGTCCCGGCGTGGATTGGACCGATATTTCGCCACCTTGTTCGGTGACGATCTTTTGGCTCACCGCCAGGCCCAGGCCGGTTCCGCGGGCATCCTTGGTGCTGAAAAAGCGGGTGAAGAGCTGCCGGCGGATGTCGTCGCCCATGCCCACGCCGTTGTCGTCGACGATCAGGAGCAGGCGGCCGGTCTGACGCCTAACCTCCACCCGCACCAGGGGAGTCTGGCCGGGGGGATAGTCCTTGTCGTGGCAGGCGTCCAGGGCGTTGCTGACCAGGTTCAGGAGCACCCGGGTCAGGGCCTCGCCGTCCAGGGGCAGAGGAGGGCCGGGGTCGACCTCGGTCTGGATGGTCACTCCGCCCAGGTCGGCGCTCTGGCGCACCAGGGCCAAGGCCGTCTCCACCAGTTGGGCGGGGTCGGTGGGTTGGCGGTGGGGGACTCGGTCTCGGCTGTAGCTGAGCATGTCCAGACTGAGGTTGCTGATGCGCCCGATGCAGGCCTGCACCGTCTGCCAGCCCTCCTCCACCCGTTGGGGATCCTGGCGCTGGAGGCCGGTGTCGATGAGATAGGCCCCGCCCTTGAGGCCGAAGAGGATGTTCTTGATGCAGTGGGCCAGTCCAGCCACGGTCTGGCCGATGGCGGCCAGACGCTCGTTGGCGATCAGCTCGCGTTTGAGTCGGTTTTCCTCGGTCATGTCGCGGCTGATGCCCACCGTGCCCAGGACCCGGCCCTGGCTGTCGGTCAGGCGGGCCAGGGAGAGGCTGATCTCCACCCCATGTCCCTCCCGGGCCAGGAGCACCGCCGGGAAGTTACTCACCTCGCCCTGCTCCTGGACCAGGCGCATGAGCTGGCGGCGCTGCTCTGGGGATTTCCAGAGCCGCTCGATGCTCTGGCCCACGATCTCGGCCGGGTCATAACCCAGGAGGCGGGCCCCGGCCGGGTTGATGGTCACCACCTTTCCGTCCAGGTCGGTGGTGATGATCATGTCCGAGGAGTTGGTCAGGATGGCCTCCAGGTAGTCGCGGCCCTGGCGGACCTCTTCCTCCAGGGCCTTCTCCTCGGTCACGTCGTGGGAAATGATCGACAGGGCCACCAACTCCCCCTCGCGGGTGAAGATGGGATAGCGCACGGTGTGCAGCCAGTGGCCTTGGCCGCCCAGGCTCATCATCTCGTCGAAGCACAGGGGCGCGCGGCTGAGGTGGGCCAGGCGATCCTGTTCGGCCAGGGCCCGGGCCACCTCGGGGGGGAAGACCTCGAAGTCGGTGCGGCCCCGAATTTCCGGTAGGCTCAGGCCGCTGAGTTGCAGGGCGGCGGGGTTGGCGTATAGGTAGCGCCCCTCGAGGTCCTTGATGGAGATCAGCTCCTGGGCCGCCTCCATCACCGCCATGAGGGTGCCCTCGGTCTGGTGTAGCTCGTTCTCCAGGCGCACCCGGGAGGTGACGTCGCGCACCCCCTCCACCACCTGGCGCACCTCGCCGTCCGGGCCCAAGATGGGTGAGGCCATCACCTCTTCGTGGATGGTTTGGCCGCCGGGGCCGGGGCGGGAGTGGAGCAGCACCACCGGGGCGCGGGTGGCCAAGACCTCGCGGAAGGGGCAGCGCATCCCGGGTTGGTGGCAGGGTTCGGCCAGTCCATGGCGCACCTGGTGGCAGGCCCGGCCCAGCACCTGGTCCAGGCGCAAGCCGGTGGCGGCCAGCAGGGTGCGGTTGGCCATGACCACGTTCATGGCCTGGTCCAGGACCATGATGTTGTCGGGCAAGGAGTCCAAGATCTCCTGGAACCAGTCGCGCTCGCGTTCCAGGTTGTCCTCGGCCTGGCGCTCCACCAGGGTTTTTTCCAGCTCGATCTGGACCAGATCCCAGATCAGGCGCGACCCACGGTGGTCGATGATGCTGATGTTCCTGGGGGTTTGTTTGAGCACCCTGTCGCGCACCCCGGGATGGCCGGTCAGCTCGATGATCAGGTTGAGTCCGGCGATTTGGTAGAGTTGGGAGAAATCGGGGGTGGTGAAGATGCCCATCTCCCGGGCGCGGACCATGCCCGGCGCCTGGGGGTCGGGATCGGCCACGCCCACCACCTCCAGGTTCAAGGACTTGAGCCGTTCCTGGTCCAGGATGGCCAAGAGGTCGCGACAGGCCAGGCCGCCGCCGATAATCGCCGCGCGCAGGGGCAGCCGAGCCTGGGCCCCCCGGCGCAGACGCGGAGGCGCGGCGCGGGGCATGCGGCGGCGGGGGGTGGTGGGCGGAGGCACCGAGGGGCTCCTGTTGTCAATGGGTTATCGGTGTGAGACCAGGGCAATGGTAACAAGCCGGCCCCGGTGGCGTCCACGTTTTTTGCCGGTGGGCGGGGGTGGGGGAGGGCGGATGGCCAGCCGTCAACAGTGGCCTCTGCTAAGATACCGTCAGGAGGTTGGCGAATGGAGCAGGCGGCGTGGCCACGGTTGACCCGGGCGGTGGATTTCGATCCCCTGGCGGACCTGGAGCGCATCGCGGGCTATGCCGCGGCCTGGCGCAGCCAGTTTCGCCCCGCCGAGGTGACCTACACCCCGGCCCATTTCCAGCGGGAGTTGGAGGAGTTGGAGCAGGCGGGCCGTCTTGCGCTCTATCTGGTGACCCGGCCCCAGGCGCCGCTGCCCCTGGCCATCCTGGACCCCTTTCCGGTCGAGGACCTGCTCCTGCTCTTGGCCCTGGCCCCCAACGAGCCTGAGGCGGTGCGCCCCTTCCTGCTCTCTCCTCATGCGCGTCGGGGGCTGATGCGGGGCGCGCCGGCCGATCCCGCTGGAAGGGGGGTGTTCCCCTTTCTGCTGGGCCGGCCGCGGGGCCTGGCCTGGCTGGACCTGGAGGCCGAGGGCCTGACCTTGGCCCTCGCCCGTTGGGGCGGGCTCAATGTCCTGGACCCCAGCCCGCTCCTGGCCCAGCGGGTGCATCGCTTGGGATTGCGCCTGGGTCGAATGGCCCGGCCCGAGGAATAGGGGTGGCGGCGGGTTGGGTTGAGGGCCGGCCGCGTCTTGCCCGTCACTCCCGGGTGGGTTAATCTGCCGGGGTGAAAGGAGCCGGCCATGCCCCCTGGTCAAGCGTCGAACCCGCGTCCCGGCCGCCTGCGTCGCTGGTTGCCCTGGCTGCTGTTGGGGGTGGCCCTGCTGCGTCTGGGTCTGGGCGCGGCCCTGTTCTACTCCGCGCCCGGCCAGCGCGATCGCGATCGCCTGGTGGCCCTGGCCGGCCGGCTGGCGGCCAACGACGCCGTCGCCTACTACAGCGACGCCCACCAAATCCTGAAATTTTGGTCCCATGACCTCCGGGGCGGCCTGCCGCCGGAGATGAACCTCCAACGCTTCGCCCTGTTCCTGACACCGTTCTACAACGCCGAGGAGAAGGGAGATTTCCTTCATGTGACGGCGTTTTTCGCCCTGCTGTCCCTGGGCCTGGGCTGGCTGGCCTATGGCCTGGCCCGGAGCCTGGGCCAGGGGCCGGAGCGGGCCTCTGGCCTGGCCCTGCTGCTCAGCCTGTGGCCGCCGGGTCTGGTCTGGGCCAGCCTGCCCCTGAAGGAGGTCCCGGCCCTGCTGGCGGCCTTGGCCCATCTTTATTGCCTCTGCCGGCTGCTGGAGCGCGAAAGCCGGGGCCGGGCCCAGGCGGCCGTCGTCCTGGGCTACCTGGCCAGCGGCCTGCTCCTGGCCTTCCTGCGGTTTTACCTGGGCTACTTCGTGGCCCTTTTGGGCCTGGCCACCCTGGCCTTCAGCTTTTTGCCCGGCCGGGAGGCCCCGCCCCCGGGCTGGGCGCGACGCGGGCTGCTGTTGGGCCTGATCCTGCTGGTCTTCGTGGCGGGCCAGCCTCTGCACCGCGACACCGCCATCCATTTCGCGGCCGGCGATCCCTGGCCCCGGTTGCGCGCCGAGGGGCCGTTGCTGGTGAAGCCGCCGGCCAGGCCGGATTCGGGCCCGGTGGCGGCGGGTGGCGCGGACCAGACCGCCCCGCCCCTGGCCTTCTCCCCCCGGCCGGAACGGGTGGTGGAGATGCGACCGGGGCAATACGCCCTGACCGACCCCACCTGGTGGGACCGGGTGCGCAACTACCGCATGCTTTTCGTGGACGAGGCCGGGCGCTCCCTGAGTCCGGGGGCCATAGAGGCCGGGCCGCTGGAGGCCCTGATCCTGGGAGTGCGCGACCTGCTGTTCTTCCCCAATCCCCTGCAACGCTGGCCGGAGACGCCGAGTTGGACCCTGGTCAACCTGGCGGTGGCCGGCACCGCCCTGGCCTGGTGGCTCCTGCTGCCCGGCATCGCGGCCGGGGTCTGGCGGCTGGCGCGGCGACGCCCGGTCCCGGTGCTGACCCTGCTGTTCTGGGGCCTGGGCCTGGGCCTGGCCCTGGCGATGGTGGTGGTCAACCGCGGCACGCTCTTCCGGCTGCGGGAGATCTTCCTGCTGCCTTGCCTGCTGCTCTGGGACCCGGCCCCCTATCTCTGGCTCTGGCGATGGCGGCGGCCCCAGCCAGCGCGAACCGGACCCGCCCCCGGGCATCCGGAGCGGACGGTGGTCGGATCGCCGGGGGCCTGACCCAACCCAACCGCACTCCGGAGGCGCATCCGGCGGCCGCCACCGGACCAAAACCTGGCCTTAGGCCAGCAGGTCGCGAATGGTGAGCAGGTAGCGCGCCAGCGGCCGGGCGTTGGCCAACTGGTGGTTGAAGCACAGAGTCAATGGCAGGCGGCCGTCCTGGGGCCAGCCGGGGAACAGGGCCATGGAGTGGGCGGGTGCGAAGGCGGCCTCCTCGATACCCGGGATGGCGATCATGGAAATGAAAAGCGGGGCAAACTCAGCTATGTAACTGCGCTCAAAAAATCCGCTCAGACGCTCGGCCAGATAGCAGGCCGTGGGCCAGGCCTCGCGCAGGCGTCGGTAGGCGCCGACGGGAGCGGGTTGCCGATCCTGACGCAGGGCCGCCGCCAGTTCGGGCCAGGATTTTTGGTGGGCGTCGGCCACCACCGCCATGTCGCAGCTCAGGTCCGGGTTCTCTATGACCAACCCCACCCGCACCGGCCAGCCGGCCCAGACCAGGCGTCCCCAAAAGGTGTAGTAGTTCAGGCGTGGGTGCAGGGTCAGGGCGGCGCTGGCCGCGCCAGCCACGGCCAGCAGCAGGTCGCGGGGGTTCTGGGCGCGGTCGGCCAGGGAAGGCCGCAGGCGCACGCTGGTCTTGAGGCTCACCCCGGGGGTCAGCTCGAAGCCGCGCCACCAGGCCCGGCGGGCGTAGTTGCTCAGGCCGGGGACCACGGGCAGGGGCGGCGGGGGGACGGGTCGGGTCATGGCTGGCTTCCGCTGAGGGGGTGCGATCGGCAAATCCGGGCCTATCTACATACTACATTTGGTGGCCGTTTGCCAACCTCATCCCATATGTTGCCTGATCTGACCGAGTTAACGGCCCCACATCCGCCATCTTCCTCCAACCTTCGCCAACTCACGCCGCGCCATCATGGCAATCCGCTATGCCCATCCTCCCCTCGCCCTTTTTGAAGGGGCTGGGGGCCATTTTTCGGCACGAAAATAGAGGGATCCCCCCGATTTTCGTCGCGTTCCCTCCTCCTAACGCCCCAGGCGGCGGCGGAGGAGGCGGTAGCGGGTGGGAAGCTTGTCGAGCTGGTCCTTGGCCTTGAGCCAGGGTGTGGCGATGGGGTTGACGGCCTTGGCCTGGTAGAGGCCGTTTTCCAGGTTGAGCAGGACGCTGGCCCCGGCCTCGGGCAGGCGGTTGGGGGGAGCCTGGGCCAGGGTTTGCCAGCCGGCCTGGGTCCGGACCATGACCAACCCCAGGGGGGCGGGGAAGCCCTGGGGCGGGGTGTGCAGGATGGTGGAGGCCAGAACCCGGCCCAAGGTCTGGCCGGGCGGGGGCTCGGGCCGGCGAGGGGCGGCCGAGGCCAGGGGCAGGTCGTAGAGGGGCTGCCAGACCCCCTTGGGCTGCCAGGCCCGGGTGGCCGGGGCCAGGATGGTGACCAGGTTGTTGTTGCCCAGGCCGCCGATGGACTGGGTCAGGGCCACGCGCGGCGGGCGAGGCAGCCGGCGGCTGGAGTCCACCTGGCCGGTGAGCAGCCAGTGGGCCTCCACCACCTGGGCCAACCCAGAGGCCCCCACCGGGTGGCCCCGGGCCTTGAGTCCGCCGGAGGGGTTCAGGGGGATGCTCCCCTCCGGACCGGTGAGGCCGTCGCGGGCGGCGCGCCAGCCGGTGCCGGGGGGGAAAAAGCCTAGGTCCTCGCTGCCGATGATCTCGAACATGGTGAAGGCGTCGTGGATCTCGGCGAAGTCCACCTCGGCCGGGTTGATCCGGGCCATGGCGTAGGCCTGGGCGGCGGCCTGACGAGTGGAGTTGAAGCTGACCAGGCTGCCCCGGCTGGTGAGCGCGGCGCTGTCGGTGGCGTGCCCCACCCCCACGATGCGCACCTGGCCCTGGACGCTGGAAAGCACCACCGCCGCCGCGCCGTCGGTGATGGGAGCGCAATCGTAGATGCCCAGGGGTTCGGCCACCATGCGGGCGGCGGCGTGGTCGTCCAGGGTGATGGCCTTCTGGAACTGGGCCAGGGGGTTCAAGGCCCCCCGGGCGTGATTCTTGACCGCCACCGCGCCCAGGGCGTCGCGCAACTGGTCCTCCTCCAGACCGTGGGCGCGGGCGTAGGCCCGGGCCACCAGGGCGGCCAGGGCTGGCATCGAGGCCCCGTAGCGGCGTTCGCTGGGAGCGATGACCTCGGCCAGGACCCGGGTGGCGGCGGCGGTGTCCAGGCCGGTCATCTTTTCCCCGGCCACCACCAGGGCGCTCTGCTTGTAGCCGCTGGCCACGGCGTAAAAGGCGCTCTCCAGCACCCCGGCCCCGGTGGAGCTGGCGGTCTCCACCCGGAAGCCGGCCGCTCCCATCAGGCCCAGGCGGTCGGCCAGGGCCACCGGCAAATTGCCCTCGCCGGTGAACTCCTCGGCGTTCATCACCCCCAGGTAGAGGGCGTCCACCTGTTTCTGGTCGGCCTGCTCCATGGCCGCGGCGGCCGCCTGGGCCAGCAGGTCCATCAACTTGTGGCGGGAGCGGCCAAAGGGGGTCATGGCCGCCCCGGCGATGAGCACCGGACTGGGCATGGGCAAGACCTCGCGCTACTACGCCCTGCTGAAGGCCAGGCCGAACCAATCAAAAAATGGTTCACGGCCACGGGATGGACCAAGGCAGGTCCGCCGGACGCGGCAACGCCCGTCCTCCCGGGCCCAAACGCGGTGTTGCCCGGCCGACGGGCGATCCAGGCCAGGGACGGCCCTGATCGTCCCTTTTATTAGTCTGCGTCAGGAAGCCGCGCGGGGCAAGGAGCTTTGGACTTGACCACCGTCGGCCCTGGGCCCAGACTGAGACCTATATCCCTTGCGGAGGGGCGCGTGAACACCAGCCAGATCATCGGCCGGGCCAAGGCCACGGCCCGGGCCTTCGTGGCTCAGGGCAAAGACGAGGTGCGGCTGCCGGTCTTCGACTACGAGGACTGGCGCGAGGTTTACCAGAAGCCGGCCCAGGGGTCCTCGCTGACCGAATTCCGTCAGCAGACCCGGCTCAACTGGTACCTGATGACCTACCTGCGCGAGATGAACGTGGAGGTGATCCCGGTGCCGGTGCGAGCCGACGCCTTCCTGGCCTGGGCCCAAGCCACCAGCCACGAGCTCAAGGACGGCCACGAGCTGGCCCACGCGGTGGGCGAGTACGTCAACGACATGCTGGTGCTGCCCTCGGCCTGCCGACACAAGGACCCGCTGGATGGCGTCCTGCCCGGCCAGGGCCCGCCCCTGGCCACCCTTACCATCTATGGCGAGAACCCCGCGGAGCCGGAGGTGATGGGGGTGGCCATCCACCGGCCCGACGGCCAGGTGCTGGCCAGCCTGGAGATTCTGGCCGCCGATCACAGCCCGGACCAGGCCTGGCAGGAAGCCGGCCGCTTCCTGGACCGCTGGCATCCGGCCAAGGTCTTCCACGACCGCACCGTGCGGCGTCCGGAATTCTGCTCCGACTGCAACTCCCTGCTGATCAGCTTGGCCTCGCCGGCGGACATCCAGGCCAGCGACATCGCCAAGCACTGACCGCGCCCGGTCCCTCGACGCCGCCTCTGGCATGGCGCGGGCGATAGGCGGGCGGAGCGGCAGGGGGCGGGGTTGGCCCCGCCCTTGTATTGGGGCCGGCGACGGCCCCGTCCCGCCTCCCGGCCCCGCCTAGCCCTCCCAAAGCTGGGGATCGATGATCCCGATGCGCACCGCGTACTTGACCACGTCCAGCCGGTCCCTGAGCCCCAGCTTCTTCATGATGTTGGTGCGGTGCTTCTCCACCGTCTTGGGGCTGACGCAGAGCACCTCGGCGATCTGGTTGGTGGAGTTGCCCTCGGCCACCAGGCGGAAAATCTGCTGCTCGCGCTCGCTCAAAAGGTCGTAGCCCCGCACCGCCGGGGTCTCCCGCCGGCTGTCCAGGTAGGCCCCCACCACCTCGGCCTCGATCTTCGACGACAGAAAGTATTCCCCCCGGTGGGCGGCCCGCACCGCCGCCAGCACGTCCTGGACCGGCGAGGCCTTGAGCACGTAGGCCAGGGCCCCGGAGGAGAGCACCTGGCGCACGAAGTTCTCCTTGCCATGCATGGTCAACACCACGATCTGGCAGCTGGGCACCGCCTCCTTGATCAGCCCGGCCGCCTCCAGGCCGCTGACCCCCGGCATGGCGATGTCCAGCACGATCACGTCGGGCTTCAACGCCTTGACCTTCTCCAGGGCCTCGCGCCCGTCGCCGGCCTCGCCCACTACCTCCAGGTCGGGCTGGTCGGCCATCAATTGCCGCAGGCCGGAACGCACCACGGCATGGTCGTCGGCGATCAACACCCGGATCTTGTTCATGCTCCCTCCCCCGCCGGGTTCCGTCCCCCCGTCTCTTCCGTTTCCCGCGCAGAAGCGGCCTGCTCCACCGGTAGGTCGGCCCGGATCACCACGCCCTTGCCCGGGGCGGAGCGGATGTCCAGCCGCCCGCCCACGCTGGCCACCCGCTCGCGCATGCCGATCAGGCCGATGCCGCCCTTGAGCGGGGCGGTCAGGTTGGACGCGGCCCCGGCCACGAAGCCCACCCCGTCGTCCTTGAGCATCAGGATCACCCGGGGGTGGCTGTAGGTGAGCTGCACCGACACCCGCTTGGCCCGCGAGTGCTTGGCCACGTTGTTCAAACCTTCCTGTAGCAAACGATACAAGACGATTTCCA
This sequence comes from Desulfarculus sp., assembly GCA_020216805.1. GTDB lineage: Bacteria > Desulfobacterota > Desulfarculia > Desulfarculales > Desulfarculaceae > JACRDC01. Next base: position 9,822 of record JAIWNN010000117.1, read on the forward strand.
GGCGCGGGTCAAGCCGGGGCTTGACCGCGAAGCCCACCGCCGAGAATTCCACCTCCAGGTCCGGCCAACGCTTCTGGAACTCCTTGACGTACCATTCCATGGCCGAGACCAGGCCCAGATGGTCCAGCATGTCCGGCCGCAAGTCGCTGCTGATCTGGCGGATGTCGTCGGCCAGGCCC
>JAIWNN010000118.1 GCA_020216805.1 Desulfarculus sp.
TCGATCAGCTTGATCAGCTCCCGGCAGCGGTCGCGCTGGGCCGCCAGGGTCGGGTCCAGGGAGTTCATCAAGGCCTCCACCCCGAAGTGCAGGGCGGTGAGCTTCTGGCCGAATTCGTCGTGCAGGTCGGCGGCCAGGCGCTTGCGCTCCTCCTCGATTCCGGCGATGAGCCGGCGCGAGAGGTGGCGGATGTCGTCCTCGGCCTGGCGGCGGGCGGTGACGTCGCGCAGGTAGGCCAGCACCACCTGGCGTCCCCGATAGGTGGTGGTGGTGGCCGAGACCGCCACCCAAAGGGTGGAACCGTCGCGGCGCACCCCCTTGAAATCATAGCGGCTGGGGGCTTCGCGACCGGCCTGGCGGGCCAGGCTCAGCTCCAGCACCGGCAGGGTCTCGTCGGGATGGACCACGCTGCTCACCGAACGGCCCACCAACTCCCGCCGATGGTCATAGCCGAAGATCTCCGCGAACTTCTGGTTGAAGAAAAGGAACTTGCCGTCTTGGATGATGGTCACGCCGTCGTTGCTGGCCTCGATGGCGGTGCGATAGCGCTCCTCGCTCTCGCGCAGTTGGGCCTCGGCGGTCAGCCGGGCCAGGATCTGGTCCTGCAGCTCGTGGATCTTCTCCTCCAACTCGGCGGCGTGAGCCCGGATCAGGCTCTCCCGCTCCTGATAGAAATCGATGCGCCGTATCAGGTCGCGGGGCCGGGCCCGCAGGTTGGCCAGGATCCCGGCGTAGAGGTCCTTGAGGTCCTCGGCCTCCCGGGCCTCGAACAGATCCGCCCCGGCCAGGGCCTTGTGGGCCGCGGCCGAGCCCACGCTGCCGGCCAGGCTCTTCTCCACCTCGGCGTAGAGCTCGGCCAACTGCCCGATGGTCAGACGGCTTTTGCCAGCCAGTCCCACCGCCTCGATGCAGCGGTCGGCCAGTTGGCTAGCCTTGTGATGGCTGAAAAAGCGGGCTAACAGCCCCACCAGCTTCTGGCGCTTGGCCGCCAGGTCGATGTAGGCCTCGCGTCGGCCGGAGCGCTCGAAGATGTCCTCGCTCAAGAGCCGGCCCACGAACTCCTCGGCCTGGGACTGTCCCTCCTGCCCGGGCTGAAACAGCAGCGAGCCCAGCACAAAGAGCCCCAGGTTGACGATCAGGGTCCAGAAGACGGTGTGGGTCACCGGGTCCAGGGCGGTGACCCCGAAGAGCTGCTCCGGCTTAAGCCAGGCCACGCCCCAGGGGCCCTTGGTCAACAGCTCGGGGTTGAACCAGCCGCTGCGCACAAAGGAGGGCAAAAGCGAGGTGTAGCCCCACAGCGCGAAGCCGGCCGAGAGCCCCAGGTAGGCCCCGGCCTTGTTGGCGCCGGCCCAGAAGATGCCACCCAGGATGGCGGGCGCCAACTGGAGCACCGCGGCGAAGGCGATCATGCCGATGTTGACCAGCATCAACGACTCGCCCACCCGCTGCTCGAACCAGTAGCCCAGCAGGATGTAGGCCGCCACCGCCACCCAGCGGCACTCCAACAGGTTGCGCTCCAGGAAGACCAGACGCTTGACCCGGCTGACCAGGGGCAGCAGCAGGTCGTTGGTGATCATGGTGGCCATGGTCATGGAGCTGATGAGGATCATGCTGGTGGCGGCGGAGAAACCGCCGATGAAGACCGACAGCGCCAGCCAGGTCTGGCCTTCGCGCAAGGGCAGGCTGAGCACGAACAGGTCGGCCTGGGCCACCGGCAGACCCAGCAGCAGGCCGGCCTGGGCGATGGGGTGGACGAAGAGGTTGATGAGCAGCATGTACAGGGGCAGGAGCCACATGGCCTGGCGGATGTGCTTCTCGTCCTGGTTCTCCACCACCGCGATGTGGAACTGGCGGGGCAGGAACAGGATGGCGTTCATGGACAACAGCAGCCAGGCGACCCATTGACTCAAGGGTGCGCGCTGGGGAGCGGGCAGGGCGGCCCCCTGGGCCCGGGCGGCCTGGTAGCGACCGAAGATGTCGCCCAGGCCGTCGAACATGAAATAGACCACGAAGACCCCGGCGGCCAGGAAGAGGACCAGCTTGATCAGGCTCTCGGTGGCCACCGCCATGACCATGCCCTGGTGGCGCTCGGTGGGGTCCAGGCGGCGCACCCCGAAAATGATGGTGAAGATCACCATCAGGGCCACGATCAAGGGCCCCACGTGGGATCCCACCCAGGCCGCGGTCTCGCCCTCCTGGCTGGTGATCAACCCGAAGGTGGAGTAGATGGCCTTCAATTGCAGGCCCACGTAGGGCATGTTGCCCACCAGGGCGATCAGGGTGGCCAGGGCGGCCAGACCCTCGGACTTCTCGTAGCGCACGCTGATGAAGTCGGCGATGGAGGTGATGTGGTGGGCGGTTTTGAGGCGCACCAGCTTGCGCAAAAGCGTCCACCAGAACACGGCCACCAGGCTGGGGCCCAGGTAGACGGTGATGAACAAGAAGCCGCTGGTGGCGGCCAACCCCACCGAGCCGTAGTAGGTCCAGGTGGTGCAGTAGACCGCCAGGGAGAGCGAGTAGACCAGGGGGTTGTCCACCCGGCTCTTGCCCAGCGCGCCCTGGCGCTCGGCCCACAGGGCCAGGATGAACAGCAGGCCCATGTACAGGCAAAAGACGGCGATGACCGAGACCGGGTTGAACATCAGCCCCGGCCCGTGTTTTCCTGGCGGTCCCGGCGGAGAGCGCGGGACCGGGCCTGGGCCGACAGGGCCAGAAACAACACCAGGGCCGCCCAGCAGATGAAGAAAAAGGCGTAGGAGCGTTCGGGCGGCCAGTCGCCGTCGCTGAGATAGGGCCACAGGAACAGGGCCAGACCCAGGCAGAAAACCAGCCATTGCAGGCCCGGCCGCGCCAACAACTCGCGGCTGATGCGCACGGAGCCCCTCCCCCGCCGGACCACGGACCGGACCGGCGCGCCCAGTTGAGCCATTTCACAATAGCACCCTTGGCCGCGTCGAGGCCATAACTCTCTGACGCGTTGGGGACCAGGCGGGGTGGGATGGGGCTATTCCGCGGAGGGGAGAGGACAGTGAAGATGGCCGGTTTGGCGGGCGTAATCTTCCAGGAAGGCCAGGTCCCCGGTCTGGCGGGCGCGACCCAGCTCCTCGAACTCCTCGGCCATCTGCACCAGGGCCACCGACAGCTCGCCGGCCCGGGACTCCATGTCGCGCAGACAACGCTCGATCTCCTGGCAGGCGACCTCCAGGCCCACGCCGGCCGACCCCCCCGAGCAGACCAGACGGTGACGGCGGCGGAAGGCTCGCACCAGGCAGCCGCCCAGGAAGGCGCTCAGGAGCGGTTCGGCCGCGGCCTGCTCGGCCAGGGCCACGAAGAGCTGGTCGGCGCTGTGGACCAGGGGTGGGTTGGGGCCCGTCTCCTGGCAGGGGAAATCAGACAGCGGGGCGGCGGCCCGCTGCCAGAGCCGGGTGGCCCCATTGGCGGCCAGGCGCAGACCTCGGGCCACCTGGAACAATTGACCGGCGCCCAGCCAGCGTTCCTGGTCCAGGGCCATGACCCGCAAGGGCTGGCCGGGGCCGGAAAGCAGGCTGGAGACCTCATCTGGCCCCGCCGGGCGGCAGCCGGGCAGCCCCAGGCCGCGGGGGCTGAGGTTGTGGGCCCGCAGGTTGGTGCGGACGAGAACCCGGCCCAGGGCGTTGGCCGCCGCGGCCTGGCTCAGGCGGGTGGCCACTGGGTCGCCGTCCATGCCCGGCAACAACAGACCGCCCTGGGGGTCGGTCAGATCAGCCCCGGCCAGGACGACGCCGCGACACCCCAACAGGGCCGCGAACTCGGCCATGCGGCCCAGGGTGTGGTGCTGGGGGCTCAGGTTGTCGGTGAAGGGCTCCCAGAGTCCGGGCAGGCTCAGGCGGGGGCCCAGACAGATCAGGCGCGGACCGGGATGGTCCTTCAGGGTGCTGGCGTGGGCGGTTTCCTCGGCGATCAGGGGCAGCCGGGCCAGGTCGGGGTGGCTCCAGCCGTGGAGGACGCCGGCGGCCGGGCTGGTGATGGCCGCGGCGGTGGGCAGGATGCCGGCCGCCAGCACCGCCGGCAGGGCGGCCTCGCTGGCCAGCACCGGCACGCCCTCCAACCGTCCGGTCAGGGCATCCAGCGCCTGGGCCAGGCCGGGGCCGGCCTCCAGGATCACCGCCGTGCGCCCCTGGGCCACGCCCACCAGGTCGGCGGCCGCGCCCATGAAGGCCAGGTGGCAGAGATTGCGGATCAGGTTGGCCCCGCTGGGGCCCTCCCAGGCCAGGGCCCAGTCCCGGGCCAGCAGGGCCTGGCCCAGCACCCGAAAGAGCCGCGCCCGAGCCGCTTCCTCGGCCGGCCCGAAATCCGGGCCAGCCAGATGGATCACCCGCAATCTCTCGGCCAGGACCAGTTGGGGATGGCGGGCCAGGGCCGCTTCCATGGCCGCCTCGGCCGGGGCCAAGAGGACCAGGTCGCCCCCGGCCAGGTGCGCCCCCAGGTCGTGACGGCCCAGACCCTGCGCCAGCAGGCTGGCCCGGGGCTGAAGCACGAAGACCTGGTGGCCGTCGGGCATGCGCCCCAGCAGCTCCACCACCTCGTCCAGGGCCCCGCCGCCCACCACCAGGGTGATGCCGTCGGGGGTGATCTCGCCTTCCAGGAGAGGGTTGGGGTGGCGGGGGAGATGGGGGGCCGGGAGCGGGGCGTCCGGCGGGCGCGAGCGCCCGTCTTCGGCGTCGCCTTGCAGCCAGCTGGCCACTTCCGGAGACACACTGGCCAGCACCGCGAAGTTGTGTCGCAGAAGTTCGGGGATGAAATTTCGCGCCCGCACCAGCTTCGTCCTCGCCCGGCCCCGGGGCCGCGCAATTTCACATTGGGCAAGGGGGTTTGCCGGAAATGTTACCTGCCGGAGGGCGGGGCCGCAACCCAGGGCGGTCGCGCCGGAGCCGGGGGCTGGAGTCGGCCGGCGCGGAAGCGCAACAGGATCGGCCGGTCGGTGGGGTCGCGGTAGACCAGGTGCTCCTGGTCCTGGAAGAGGTTGACCATGTAGCGCCGCCAAGGCGGACCCCAGGCCCGCTCCACGCTCATGGGGCTGTCGCCGGGCTCCAGGCGTCCGGCCGCCAGGCGTTGGGCGGGGTCGGGGCGAGCGGCGGCCAGGGGCGCTTCGCCGCCGGCCCAGACCTGGCCGGTCCCGGCGACCAGGACCAAGCCCCACCAACCCCACGTCCCCAATAGAACGGCCGCCAGCCACCCCCGGCGCCGGGAGCGGCCGCGGCCGTGGTGGGTCAGCGGTGACGCCAGGCTAGTACATCCCCGAGGTCCAGCGCTTCTTGCGCCGTCCAAAGGCCAGGCCGATCAGCCAACCCAGGAACAGCACCCCGCCGCCGGCCAGGAACCATTTGAGGTTGGTGGAAAAGCGCATGGACTCGATCTCGGTGCTCAAATCCTCGATCTCCTGGGTCTGCTGCTGGTATTCCTCCTGCAGACGGCCGTATTCCTCGCGCAGCTTGACCACCTCGGCGCACTCGCTCTGCAGCTTTTGCAGCGCGGCCTCGGCCTCCCGGGCTCGGCTCTCGGCCAGGGCCTGCAGGCGCTTGGCCTCGCCGCCCTCGCGCTTGGCCTCCTCCAGGCGCTGGGCCAAGTTCTTGCCTTGGCCATCGGCGAACTCGTGCAGACGCACCACGGCCGGGACCTCGTCGATCAAGAAGCGGCGCAGCACCCAGCCCTCCTTGCCGCTGGCGGTGCGGACCCTGGCCCAACCATCGTTGGTTTCTTCCAAAACCGTCACTTGGTCGCCGGAGCTGATCATCTCGATGACCCGGTTTTCGGTGGTGGGTCCGGTGCGCACCGTAATCTGCATGCGGTCGCTGACGTACATGCCCTTGGCGGCCAAATCGGGCGCGGCGCACAGGCCAAGGGCGACCAGGAACAGGCCGAGGGCGGCGGCGAGCTTCATGATAATCGGCGCTCCCAAAAAAAGGTCAGCGGTTTACGACGGTTAAGTTAGCAGAGGCCCCGGCCGGTGTCAATGCGCGGACCGGGGTCGGAATCCTCTGGCAAAGTTTGACCTTTGCGGTGGACAATGTTATTACCCATGAGTATATGCTGAATAGAAGCAACCGCCGGACCCGGGAGGGGGCAACCAAGCCTATGATAAAAGGCAAGGTCCTCATCGTCGACGACGAGCCCACCAACCTTCTCCTACTGGAGGAGTTGTTCCACCAACAGGGGGCCGCGACGGTCAGCGCCGCCAACGGCCTGGACGCCCTGAGGCTGGCCCGGGAGAGCCGTCCCGACATCATTTTGCTGGACGTGATGATGCCCGGCATGGACGGCTACGAGGTCTGCCGCAAGCTCAAGTCCGACGAGACCACCCGGCGCATCCCGGTGGTGATGGTCACCGGCCTGGGCGCCCTGGACGACAAGCTCAAGGGTCTGGAGGCCGGGGCCGACGACTTCCTGAGCAAGCCGGTGAACGCCGCCGAGCTGCTGACCCGCTCGCGCAACCTGCTGCGGGTCAAGGAGTTGGACAACGACCTGGACAACGCCTACCAGCGCCTGGCGGAAATCGCCTCCTACACCAACGTTCTCCTTCGCCATTTCGACCCCTACGCCTTCGACCTCCAGGACAGCCTGCGCGGGCTGATGGAGTTCCTCCTGGGCATCAAACCCGGCGACAAGACCCGTCCCGAGCGGGCCCTGCTCCTGGGCCTGGACGCCCGCGGCAACTGGAGCGGCTGGGTCTTCACCCTGGTCGACCACGTGGTCACCTCCCACCCCCTGGAGACCCCCCTGAGCCCGGCCGAGCTGCGCCCCCTGTTCGGCAAGCAGGACCTGGTCTACGCCAACCGGGGCGACGACGCTTTCGCCGCCGCCGCCCGCCTGCCCCTGTGGGAGTTGGCCCAGGATCGGCCCCCGGAGCGCAACCTGGTGGGCTACCGTTCGGACTCGGTGGCGGTGGTGGCCCTGGATTTCGGCAAGACGGTCAGCGCCTACGATGCCCAGGTGCTCTCGGCCCTGGTGGGGACCATCCACTTCTTCCTCAAGACCATCAGCAGCCAGATCCAGGAGGTGGAGCGGGCCTTCCTCTACACCATCGGGGCCCTGGCCCGGGCGGCGGAAAGCCACGACGAGGACACCGGCAACCACATCGTGCGGGTCAACCGCTACGCCGAGTTGATGGCCCGGGCGCTGGGCTGCGACGAGACCTTCATCAAGACCCTGGGCTATTCGGCCCAGATGCATGACGTGGGCAAGCTGCACATCCACCCCGACATCCTGCGCAAGCCTTCCCGGCTGACGCCCGAGGAGTGGGCGGAGGTGAAAAAGCACACCCTCTACGGGGTGCGCATCCTGGGCGACGACCCCCGCCTGGCCATGGCCCGCGAGGTGGCCCTGAGCCACCACGAGCACTGGGACGGCTCCGGCTATCCCTACGGGCTCAGAGGCCAGCACATTCCCCTCTCCGGGCGGATTACCATGTTGAGCGACATTTACGACGCCCTGCGCAGCATCAGGCCCTATAAGCCGGCCTTCGACCACGCCACCGCGGTGCGCATCATCACCAAGGGAGACGACCGGGTCAAGCCCGAGCACTTCGACCCCCGGCTCCTGGAGGCCTTCGGCGACCTGCACCAGGAGATCGAGGCCATCTTCCTGGAGCTGCCCTCCACCGGGGAACAGACCGGACAACCATCTCGGGCCGGCAGCCTGGGTCTGGGACATTTCGGCTCCGGAAACGGCAAGGAGGGGTCCGGCCTCAAATGAAAACTTAGCCGGCGCGGGCCCGAACGCCGCCTCCACGTTGCCGGCCAGCTCCGGCGGGGGCGGCGTGTCGCTGCCCAGACCCGCCCCGGTGGTCAACACGAGCCAGGGGGCCCGTGATAGGAGGGCGCCCCGCAACGGGACGCGGTCCTACTATAATCTGGAGGAGGAAGCATCATGAGCGAGATCAAGACCATCGGCGTGGTCGGCGCCGGCACCATGGGCAACGGCATCGCGCAACTGGCGGCCCAGATGGGCGCCAACGTCATCATGCGCGACATCAAGGACGACTTCGTCCAACGTGGCATCAAGGCCATCGACAAGTTCCTGCAAAAGGGCGTCGAGCGCGGCAAGGTGACCGAGGACCAAAAGTCGGCGGTGCTGGGGCGCATCATCGGCACCACCGACATGGGCGAGCTGGCCAAGGCCGACTTCATCATCGAGGCGGTGATCGAGGATCTGGAGCTCAAGAAACAGGTCTTCTCCCAGCTGGACGAGATCTGCCGCCCCGACGTCATCCTGGCCACCAACACCAGCTCCATGTCCATCACCCTGATCGCCGCCGCCACCAAGCGCCAGGACAAGGTGGTGGGCATGCACTTCTTCAACCCGGTGCCCCTGATGAAACTGGTGGAGATCATCCGCGGCTTCGGCACCAGCGATCAGACCGTTGCCGTCACCACCGCCCTGGCCCAGAAGATGGGCAAGGAGACGGTGGAGGTGAAGGTGGACAGCCCCGGCTTCATCGTCAACCGCCTGATGATCCCCCACATGATCGAGGCGGTGAAGCTGTTGGAGGAGGGCGTGGCCACCAAGGAGGACATCGACAAGGCCATCAAGCTGGGCCTGAACTATCCCATGGGCCCCTTCGAATTGATGGACTTCACCGGCATCGACATCTGCAAGTACGTGGCCGACTACTTCTACCAAGAGCTGAACAAGGAGCAGAAGTGGGCGGTGCCCACGGTGATGAAGAACCAGGTGCGTTCGGGCTTCGTGGGCCGCAAGAGCGGCAAGGGCTGGTACGACTACAGCAAGTAGCCGTTGGCCGCGGGCAATGAACCAGGCGGGCCGGGGCGTGGGCTCCGGCCCGCCTTTCAGGCGCAGGCCAGGAGAAGGGGAAAAGACATGAAGGCCGAGGAAGTGGGGCGGCTGCAGGAGTTGTCCGGGGGCCTGCCGGGCCTGTGCCAGAGCTGGCTGGTGATGCGCGAGGCCTTGAACGACATCCTGAACTGCGCGCTGAGCCAGGAGATGGGCCAGGCCCAGCGCCTGGCCTTCATCACCAACCTGGCCCGCAGCGCCGGCGAGGCGGCGGACAAGGCCTAGGATGGCGTTAGGATGTGCTGCGATGGAAATAGCCTGACAGTGTAGGCCATCAACATCACGGCGCAGTCAGGCGGCCTTCCTGGCGATCCTTCCTCCGGCTCGATCCTCCAGCTTCACTCCGCACTGAAAGCCCGCCGAGACTTCCTTCCGTTCCTGCCTGGCCTCGGCCCATGCATCATCGCCCCTGGTTTGCTTCCTGCTGCCCACCTTTCGCTTAGCCAGAAAAGCAAGTGGCTCGGGTCATATGACCCAAGCCCCTGTAAATATTGGAGCCGGCGATGGGATTTGAACCCGCGACCTGCTGATTACGAATCAGCTGCTCTGCCACTGAGCTACGCCGGCTAAATTGCGTATGTTCTTGTATCAGAGTAACTTAGGCCCGTCAAGTTGAACCGTCCCCGTTTCCCGGGCCCCGCCCCCTGGGTTCGGCCTTGGTGACCGGGACGGCACCCCAGACGGGCCAATGCCTAGTCCAAAAGCGCGAAAGGGGTCGGCCGTTTCCGGTTGACCCCTTGGGGTTGCCTGGAGCGGGAGACGGGACTCGAACCCGCGACCCTCAGCTTGGAAGGCTGACGCTCTGGCCAACTGAGCTACTCCCGCATCGGAGGGGCAGTATAGCACGCCGGCCCGGGGGCTTCAAACCAGCTGGTCAAGTTGACAGGCCCGGCACGGTGCAGTAGGTTATGCAGGGCCTTTATGGGCCTGATTCCGCTGTGACCGGGAGGACTGAGGCCCATGGCATGCGTGGTGGTGGTCGGCACCCAGTGGGGCGACGAAGGCAAGGGCAAGGTGGTGGACCTGCTGACCGAGGGGGTGGACGGCATCGTCCGCTTCCAGGGCGGCAACAACGCCGGGCACACCCTGGTGGTGGGCGGGCAGAAATTCATCCTCCACCTGATCCCCTCCGGAGTGCTGCATCCCGATAAGACCTGCTTCATCGGCAACGGCGTGGTGGTGGACCCCACGGTGCTCTTGGGCGAGATCGACCGCCTGGCCGAGCGCGGGGTGATGGTGGGGCCGGAGCGCCTGCGCATCAGCGACCGCGCCCACCTGATCATGCCCTGGCACCAGGCCCTGGATTTGGCGCGCGAAAAGGCCAAGGGCAAGGACGCCATCGGCACCACCGGCCGGGGCATTGGCCCCTGCTACGAGGACAAGGCCGCCCGGGTGGGCATCCGGGGGGTGGACCTGACCGAGCCGGAACTGCTCAAGGAGAAGATCGAGGCCAACCTGGCCGAGAAGAACTTCTGGCTCACCCAATACTACAAAGAGCCCGCCCTGGACCCGGCCGCGGTGTTGGAGCAGTTCCTGGCCCTGGGCCAGCGCCTGCGCCCCTACCTGGCCGACGTTTCCCTGGAGCTGAACCGGATGCTGGAGAATGGGCGCTCGCTCTTGTTCGAGGGCGCCCAGGGCACCCATCTGGACATCGACCACGGCACCTATCCCTTCGTGACCAGCAGCAACCCGGTGGCCGGCACCGCCTGCACCGGCTCCGGGGTGGGCGTCACCCGCCTGACCAAGGTCCTGGGCCTGGTCAAGGCCTACACCACCCGGGTGGGCGGCGGACCCTTCCCCACCGAACTGTTGGACGCCACCGGCCGCCATCTCCAGAACCGGGGGGCCGAGTTCGGCTCCACCACCGGACGGCCCCGGCGCTGCGGCTGGCTGGACCTGGTGGTGGTGCGCCAGGCGGTGCGGCTATCGGGCATCACCGGGCTGTGCGTCACCAAGCTGGACGTGCTGACCGGCCTGCCCAGCCTCAGGATCTGCAAGGGCTATCGCCTGCCCGATGGCAGCCAGCTGGAGACCCTGCCCGCCTCGCTGACCAAGCTGGGCCAGTGCCAGCCCATCTACGAAGAGCTGCCGGGCTGGGACCAGGACATCAGCGGGGCCAGGTCCCTGGACGAGCTGCCGGCCAACTGCCGGGCCTACCTGGAACGTCTGAGTCAGTTGGCCGGCGCGCCCCTGTCCCTGGTCAGCGTGGGCCCCGATCGCGACGCCACCATCATCCTGGGCGGCATCTCCGGCTAGCGGGTCCCGCCGCGACATCCGAACCGGGGCTGGGGGGCGATCCCCGACCCCGGCTGGGGTAGGGGCGGTCGGCCGAGGTGTCTCTTGGCTTAACCTATCGTAATAATCAGCTAATTTTCAATGAAGCCCCGGGCATGACAAAGGCGCGGCAAGGCTTCTGCCTCATCCGCGCCGCCCCTCCCCCGGGGTGGAGACCCCGGCCTAGACCACGGTGTCCAGGGTGGAGCCCACCTCGGACTCCGGCGGCGGAGGGTTGGATTGGGCGGTCTGCTCCGGCGGCGGGGGCGGCGGAACCTCGGAAGGCTGGGCCACCTCCGGCGGCGGGGGCGGCGGCGCGACCTGGCCGGTGTAGGAGGCCGGATAATAGGTCGCGGTGTTGGGGTCGAAAGTCACGGCCATGGCAACATCCTCCTTTCATTATGTTAATGAGTGGCCCTTCCCGCGTCAACCTTTTATGCCCTATAATTGAGGGGCGAATGGTTCGGCCGGAGCCCGTGGCGCCGCCTTTGACGAGCGGCGCGAATTAGGATATCAACTACCCACACCGGCCGGTGCGAGTGCGCCGGCCAGGGTTGTTTCCTGCCCCGACCCGCAGGGCGCGGGCGGCGGCGCAGGTGAAAGGATCGTCCCCCCGTTGGACTCGGAACCACGACGAGGCTTCATCCACCGCCTCCGCGAACTCATGGGCGGCGGTCGCGCCAACCACCCACACGATCTCGAACGCGAAATCCAAGACCTGGTGGAGCAGGGCGAGGCCGAGGGCGTCATCAGCCGTCGCGAGGGCGAGATGATCGACGCGGTGTTGGAACTGGACGAGAACACCGCCGCCCAGATCATGGTCCCCCGCACCGACATGGTCACCGTGCCCCTGAGCGCCTCGGTGCAGGAGATCATCGCGGTCATCGTCAACTCCGGCCATTCGCGCATCCCGGTCTTCGCCGAGGACCTGGACCACATCGTGGGGGTGATCCACGCCAAGGATCTGCTGAGCTTCTGGGGTCAGGCCGGCGAGGCGGTGGACGTCAGGGCCATCATGCGCAAGCCCTTGTTTGTGCCCCAGACCGTGCCCTTGACCCAACTGCTGGCCTCCTTCGAGCGCCACCGCACCCACTTGGCCATCGTGGTGGATGAATACGGCGGCACCGCCGGGGTGGTGACCATGGAGGACGTGCTGGAAGAGATCGTGGGCGACATCGAGGACGAGTACGACCAGACCGAGGAGCTGGTGAGCGAGGGGCCCGATGGCTCGCTGCTGGTGGACGGCCGGCTGGAGGTGGACGAGCTTTCCGAGCGCCTGGGCTACGAGCTGCCCGACCAGCTGCCCGAGGGACGCTTCGAGACGGTGGGGGGGTTGATCACCACCTACCTGGGCCGGGTGCCCAAGGTGGGCGAGGAGGTGGTCGTGGGTCCAGTGCGCCTGGTGGTGGCTGGGGCCGACGAGCGCCGGGTGATCCGGGTGCAGGTCTTCCACACCCCGCCCGACGCGGCCAGCGCAGAGGAATAGGTCCAGCTTGGCCCGTCTATCCTCCTGGTGGCCGGGCCGGGGCCCGGCGGGGCTGGCCCTGTTGGGCGGTGGGTCGCTGGCCCTGGCCTTCCCAGCCTTCGACCTCTGGCCCCTGGCCCTGGTGGGGCTCATTCCCTTGTATTGGCTGGCCTATCGCCTGCCACCCCGGCGGGCGCTGGCGGCGGGTTGGCTTTTCGGCCTGGGATTGGGCCTGGTCCAGCTCCACTGGCTGACGGTGGTGATGACCCAGTTCGGCGGCCTGCCCTGGCCCCTGGCCGGAGTGATCCTGGCCACCCTGGCCGGCATTCTGGCCATGTACCCGGCGCTTCTGGCCGGGCTGATGGCCCTGGCCCGGGGGTGGGGCCAGAATCCCTGGTGGCTGGCCCCTCTGCTCTGGGCTGGGCTGGAGTGGGTGCGGGGCTGGCTGTTCACCGGCTTTCCCTGGCTGCCCCTGGCCAGCGCCCTGGTGGCGGTCCCCCCCCTGATTCAGAGCGCCGAGATCTGGGGGGCCACCGGCCTTTCGGCCCTGGTGGCCCTGGTCAACGCCCTGCTGGCGCGGGCCCTGTTCCCGGCGCTGCTGCCCGGCCTGGATCCCGACCGGGTCCGGCGCTGGGCGGCCCTGGGCGTGGCCGTGGGGCTGGTGGCCGGCGGCTGGTGGGCCGGGGCGGCGCGCATG
>JAIWNN010000119.1 GCA_020216805.1 Desulfarculus sp.
GCCGGGGCAGGCCCAGCACGATCAGCCCCGCCCCCTGCTCGGCGGCGATGGCCGCGATGGCCTTGAGGTCCGCGTCGCGGTTGACGTGGGCGATGGTGGTCAGGGGCAGGGCCAGCTTGCGCCCCGGATCGCTCACCGCCACCCCGATGCGCTTGGCGCCCAGGTCCAGGGCCAGGATGGGAGTGGATGGCTCGATCATGGCCGCATTATGCCCGCCCGGTCATCCGGCCACAACCCCACCACGCCTTGACGCCCCCCGCCCCCCGGCCTATATTCTGTAACCATCCCGTCTCCCGTCCCTTACTCCCCTGGAGGCCCGAAGCATGAAGCAACTGGTCCTGGGCACCGCCGGCCACATCGACCACGGCAAAACCTCCCTGGTCCGGGCGCTGACCGGCATCGACACCGACCGGCTCAAGGAGGAGAAGGCCCGGGGCATCACCATCGAGCTGGGCTTCGCCTTCCTGGATTTGCCTAGCGGCCAGCGCCTGGGCATCGTGGACGTGCCCGGCCACGAGAAGTTCGTGAAAAACATGGTGGCCGGGGCCACCGGCATCGACCTGGTGGCCCTGGTCATCGCCGCCGACGAGGGGGTGATGCCCCAGACCCGGGAGCACCTGGACATCTGCTCGCTCCTGGGGGTGCGCCAGGGCCTGGTGGTGCTGACCAAGATCGACATGGTGGACCAGGAGTGGCTGGAGCTGGTGCAGGAGGACATCCGCGAGTACCTGCGCGGGACCTTTCTGGAGAACGCCCCCCTGGCCCCGGTCAGCGCCGTCACCGGCCAGGGCCTGTCCGAGCTCAAGGTCCTGCTGGACCAGATGACCAAAAACCTGGAGGAGCGCCCGGCCCACGGCCCCTTCCGCCTGCCGGTGGACCGGGTCTTCACCATGAAGGGCTTCGGCACCGTGATCACCGGCACCGCGGTGGGCGGGGTGGTCAACCTGGGCGAGGAGGTGGAGATCTACCCCCGCGACCTCAAGGCCAAGGTGCGCGGGCTCCAGGTCCACAACCAGGAGGTGACCCAGGCCCGGCGCGGCCAGCGCACCGCCATCAACCTGCAGGGCATCGAGAAGGCGGTGGTGGAGCGCGGCGACGTGGTGGCCAGCCCCGGTTCGCTGCAACCCTCGTTGTGGCTGGATCTCGACTGCGCCAGCCTCAAGGACATGGCCCGTCCCCTGAAACACCGCGCCCCGGTGCGCTTCCACACCGGCACCGTGGAGATCATGGGCCGGGTGATGCTCCTGGACCGCGACGAGTTGAAGCCCGGCGAGCGCTGCCTGTGCCAGGTGCGCCTGGAGGCCCCGGTGGCGGTGATGGCCGGCGACGCCTACGTGCTGCGCTCCTACTCGCCGGTCTACACCATCGCCGGCGGGGTGATCCTGCACCCCCACCCCGGCCGCCACAAGCGCAACCGGCCCGAGATCATGGCCGACCTGGCCACCTTGAAGGACGGCGACCCGGCCCAGCAGGTGCTGGTCCACGCCCGCCTGGCCGGTCCGGCCGGCATCACCGCCGCCGAGCTGACCCGGCTGGTGAATCTCTCGCCCAAGGAGCTGGACAAGCTCCTGACCGAGCTGCTCACCAAGCAGCAACTGGTGCGCTTCGACAAGGAGGGCGGCCGGATGCTCTCCGGCGCGGTGCAGCAGGGGCTCGTCGACCACGCCCTGGCCCTGTTGGCCGAGTTCCACGCCGCCCAGCCCTTGAAGCCCGGCCTGGGGCGCGAGGAGGTCAAGCAGCGCCTGGGCGAGGGGGTGGGGCCCAAGCTCTTCGCCCATCTGTTGCGCAAGCTGGCCGACGAGGGCAAGGTGGAGGTGGACAAGGACCTGATCCGGCTGGCCGGCCACCAGGTGCGCCTGGCCGGGGGGCAGGAGGCCCTGCGCGCCCGCATGGAAAAGGCCTGGGCCGAGGCCGGCTGGACCCCGCCCCTGTTCAAGGAGTTCGCCGAGACGGAGGACCTCAAGCAGGCCAAGCAGGTGCTCCAGGTGCTGCTCAACGAGAAGGTCCTGGTCAAGCTCAAGGAGGACCTCTATTATCACGCCCCGGCCCTGGAGGAGATCAAGCGGAAGCTGATCGACTACTGCCAGGTCCACGAGCGCATCGGGGCGCAGCAGTTCAAGGAGCTGACCGGGCTCTCGCGCAAGTATTTGATCCCGCTCCTGGAGCATTTCGACGCCACCCAGGTCACCATCCGGGTGGGCGACGAGCGGGTGCTGCGCAAGCGCTGAACTCCGGCGACGGCCAGATGCGAAAAACCCGGCCCGGGCCCCGCGCCCGGCCAAGCACAGCGAGGAAAAAAGGAGGAAGCGGCATGAAGGGTTGGGCGCGGATCATCCTGGCGGGCGTTTTGGCCCTCACCCCCACGCTGGGGCTCTATGGCTGCGGCGGCGGCAACGCCCGGCTGGAGCACAAGAGCACCGCCACCACCCTGGGGCGGGAGCTGATGGACCTGGACGAGGCCCGGCGCAAGGGCGTGATAACCGAAAGCGAGTACAACGATCTGCGCAAGGACGTGATCGAGAAGCACCGCCAGTAATTTCCGCCGGAAAAACGCCAAACGCGGGGGCCGTCCGGCTCCCGCGTTCGTTTTGGAGGCTGCCCCCGCTAATCGTAATAGGCCACCGGCTCGTCCCGCTCGATGGTCAGAATCACCCGGCGGTACTTGCAGAGGTCGATGTCCTCCCACCACATTTCCTCGCCGTGCTGGTCCACCACCAGGAGGTCCCAGACGCAGTCCCGCTCCTCGCGCGAGAACCGGATGGTGGTGGACTCGCCGTTGAGCAGCACGTCGCGGCCCAGGATGTCCTCCTCCCAGGTGCGGGCGTGGTTGGGCACCACGTAGAGCGCGTCGATGACCTTGCCGGTCTTGTTGACCAGCAGGAAGTCCTGGTCGCCGGCCTGGGCCAGGCCGGTCAGCCCGGTCAGGCCCGCCAAGACCAGCCAGGCCGCCAGGGCCGGGCGCGCCAGCTTGCCACCCCTCATTATCCTCTCCTTTGGCTATTTTTTTACCGACCGGCCGGCCGCTGATCGGCCGGCGGCCTTTCCCGCGCCCATGATTGCCCGGCCGGGTTATGCAGTCAAGTCAAGCTGGTAGCCAGACTGGATTGTGCGTTAATACCCTCCCGGCCCGGCCGGCTGCCTCCCAGCAACCCCCCCCTGGCCCGCCGGCCTTCACCTTGCCATGCCCCCCGAGGGCTGCTATAGTCCCCTGCCGGGGCGGGGTCGCGGCGAAAAAAGGCGTTGACAGCCCCAAGCGGGCGTGTTAGGTAGCTTGAATGATGCTTCATTCATTGGCGGCCCGCGCACGCCCCGGGGATGCTAAACCTTGACCGTCGACAAAAAGAAATCCAGCGACAAGCACCGTCGCATCATCGAAGCCGCCGTCAAGGTCTTCGCCAAGAACGGCTTCTACAACTCCAAGGTCAGCGAGATCGCCCGCGCCGCCCAGGTGGCCGACGGCACCATCTACCTATATTTCCAGAACAAGGACGATATTCTCATCTCCCTGTTCGAAGAGGAGATGCAACTGATCCTGGAGCGGGTGCGGGCGGCGGTGGCCGCCGAGAGCAACCCGGCCAAGAAGCTGGAGCGCTTCGCCATCGCCCACCTGAGCCTGGTGGAGGAGAACCAGGAGCTGGCCGAGATCATCCAGGTGGAGATCCGCCAGTCCTCCAAGTTCATGCGCGGTTACGACAACGTCAACTTCGCCCAATATCTGAATATCATCAGCGACATCATCAAGGAGGGGCAGGCGGCCGGGGTCTTCCGGCCCGACATTCGCCCCGGCATCGCCAAGCGCGCCTTTTTCGGCGCCCTGGACGAGATGAGCCGCTACTGGGTCTTGTCATCCACCAAGAAATATTCCATCATCGAGGCCGCTCGAGAGATCAGCAAGTTCTTTCTCGACGGAATCACGGTCTGCGCCGACAAAGCGGCCGACGCCCCGCCTCCGGCCTGAGGGGACCGAGGGGCGGTCAGCGCGGCCCTTTATTGGATATAGTCCGCAGGATAATGTCCCCCCAAGGGAAGATGAAAGGAGGGGTTTGGCAGTGAACATTGTGGTGTGCATCAAGCAAGTCCCGGACACCGAGTCCCAGATCAAAATCGGGGCCGACGGCAAGTCCATCGCCACCGACGACATCAAGTGGGTGATGAACCCCTATGACGAGTTCGGCGTGGAAGAGGCCCTGCGCATCCAGAAGGCCAAGGGCGGCACCGTGACCGTGGTGGGCGCCGGTCCCAAGCGGGTCACCGAGGCCCTGCGCACCGCCTTGGCCATGGGCGCGGACAAGGCGGTGCTGATCGAGGACGAGGGCCTCTATGGCGCCGACCCCATGGCGGTGGCCAAGATCCTGGCCGCGGCCATCAAGCCGCTCACTCCCGACCTGGTCTTCCTGGGCCAGCGCGCCATCGACGACGACGCCGGCCTGGTGGGCTCGGCCCTGGCCGAGTACCTGGACATGCCCAACCTGTCGGTGGTGACCAAGTTGGACCTGGGCGAGGGCAGCGTCACCGCCCAGCGGCCGGTGGAGGGCCAGACCCTGGTCCTGGAATCCCCCCTGCCCGCGGTGGTCACCGCCCAGAAGGGCCTCAACGAGCCCCGCTACGCCTCCCTGCCCGGCATCATGAAGGCCAAGAAGAAGCCCCTGGAGGTCAAGACCCTGGCCGATCTGGGCGTGGACGCGGCCGGCAAGGCCAGCGTGGTGGCCCTGAGTCCGCCTCCTTCCCGCGCCGCGGGCAAGACCATCTCCGGCGAGACGCCCCAGGAGCTGGCGGCCGCCCTGGCCAAGGCCCTGCGCGACGAGGCCAAGGTCATCTAGGCTTTCATCCAGGGGCGGATGCGCCCCTTCGGCGGCGGCGGGAAGACGCCGCGCCTGAAAGGAGTCCGATAAAATGGCGGGTGTTTGGGTAATCGCGGAGCATCGCGACGGAGCTTTCCGCAAGATCACCTTCGAGGCGGCCAGCGCGGCCAAGACCGTGGCCGACGGCCTGGGGACCCAGGTCACCGCGGTGGTGCTGGGTGGCGGCCTCGAGGCGGCTTGCGCCGATCTCGGCAAATACGGCGTGGCCAAGGTCCTCTACGCCGACAGCCCGGAGCTGACTGTCTACTCCACCGAGGGTTACGCCGCGGCGGTGGCCGATCTGGCCAAGTCCGGGGCGCCCGATGTCATCATCTTCGGCGCCAGCATGCAGGGCAAGGACCTGGCGGGCCGCCTGGCCGCCAAGCTGGACACCAGCGTGGCGGTGGACTGCACCGCGCTGAAGGTCGACGGCGGCAAGTTGATCGCCACCCGGCCCATCTACGCCGGCAAGATCTACGCCGACGTGCTGGTCACTGGCTCGCCCCAGATCGCCACCCTGCGGCCCAACGTCTTCGACGTGGTGGAGACCGGCGGTTCGGCGGCGGTGGAGAAGGTCTCCCCGGCGGTGGGCGCCATCAGGGTCAAGCAGGTGGAGGCGTTGGCCGAGGAGGGCGGCAAGATCGACCTGACCGAGGCCACCATCATCGTCAGCGGCGGCCGCGGCATGAAGGAGGCCGACAACTTCAAGATCCTGGAGGCCCTGGCCGACGTGCTGGGCGGCACCGTGGGCGCCTCTCGTTCGGCGGTGGACGCCGGCTGGCGCAGCCATCACGACCAGGTCGGCCAGACCGGCAAGGTCGTCACCCCCAACCTCTACATCGCCTGCGGCATCAGCGGAGCCATCCAGCACCTGGCCGGCATGGGCTCCAGCAAGGTGATCGTGGCCATCAACAAGGACGCCGACGCCCCCATCCACACCAAGGCCGACTACTGCGTGGTGGCCGACCTGTTCGACGTGGTGCCGGCCCTGACCGAGGAGTGCAAGAAGCTGGGCTAGCCCCGCCTTCGCGCGCCGCCTAGGCCATATCCCAGCCCCCGTTGGCGAAGCCAACGGGGGCTTTGTCTCGCCCCGCCGATCCCGGGGCGCGATCCTCAGGCCAGCCTGGCCAGGCCCTCGGCGGCGCGGTCCAGGGTTTCCGGGCGCTTGCAGAAGCAGAAGCGCAATTGGCGGCGGCCCAGGGCCGGGTCGGCGTGGAAGCTGCTGCCCGGCACCGAGGCCACCCCGGTCAGCTCGATCAGCCGCACCGCCAGCTCCAGGTCGTCGGCGCAGCCCAGCCGCTCCAGGAGGTCCCCCACCTCGGTCATGATGTAGTAGGCCCCGGCCGGCCGGTAAGGCTTGAGGCCGGCGCGGTCCAGCACGCCCAGGAGCTGGTCGCGGGCGCGCTGGTAGGTGGCGGCCAGGTCGCGATAGTAGCCTTCGCCCAGGCCCAGGGCCATGGCCGCGGCCTCCTGCAGGGGGGCCGGCGCGCCCACGGTCAGGAAGTCATGGATCTTGCGCACCGCGCCGGTGACCTCGGGGGGGGTGATGACCCAACCCACCCGCCAGCCGGTGGCGGAATAGGTCTTGGAGACGCTGTTGATGGTGATGCCCAGCCCCTCCATCCCCGGCAGCGAGGCCGGGGAGAGGTGGCGCGCCCCGTCGTAGAGGATGTGCTCGTAGATCTCGTCGCTGACGCAATAGCAGCGGTGCTCCTGACACAGCTCGGCCACCAGCTCCAGCTCGGCCCGGGTGAAGACCTTGCCGCTGGGGTTGTGGGGAGTGTTGATCACCACCGCCTTGGTGCGGGGGCCGAAGGCGGCCTTGAGCTCGGCCGGGTCGAAGGTCCACTCCGGAGGGCGCAGGGTGACGTAGCGCGGAGTGGCCCCGGAGAGCAGGCTGTCCGGGCCGTAGTTCTCGTAAAACGGCGCGAAGATCACCACCTCGTCGCCGGGGTTGATCAGGGCCTTCAAGGTGGCGATCATGGCCTCGGTGGCCCCGCAGGTCACGGTGACCTGGGTGTCGGGGTCGCAGACGATGCGGTTGTAGGCCCTGGCCTTGGCCGCGATGGCCTGGCGCAGGCCGGGGGCGCCCCAGGTCACGGCGTATTGGTTGACGCCGTCGCGAATGGCCTTGATGGCCGCCTCCTTGATCGGTTCGGGCACGTCCCAGTCCGGGAAGCCCTGGGCCAGATTGATCCCGTGGTATTGATTGCAGATGCGGGTCATCATGCGGATCACCGACTCGGTGAAGCGCCCGGTGAGCTGGTTCAAGGCCTTCATCGCGCCCTCCGCGTACTGGGGCTGGCTCGTGGCTGGTGGTTTCCGGCGGGAAGGACCGAAAAAGTCACAACACAATACACGGCGTGATTAGTTTGTGTTTTCCGCCACAATGCTTCATAATAGCAGAGCCGGCCCAGATGGGGAAGATGACCTATCATCATGGCGGGAAACGACCCTGGCGTCTATCGGACGCACCTGCTGGACCAGGACCTGAGCCCCCAGCGCCGGAAGGTGGAATTCGATCCGGCCCAGTTTGGCATGGCCGCGATCTCCATCGAGGTTCTCCATCCGGGCGAGGAAAGCCCGGCCGATTTCTTTTTGCCTCTTTATAACCCCGAGAAGAAGTGCGTGGAGATGTCGCCGGCCTGCACTCAAGGCGAGGTCTTCAAGACCGCCTGGCGCGAACGGCTCTTGGCGGCCAACCTCACCACGGTTTACGTGCCCCTGGACCAGGCCGGCAGCGTGACCACCTACTTCTGCCACCTGGCCGAGCAGTTGATGCGCGACTCATCGCGGCCCATGCGGGAGAAGCGCCAGGTGGTGCGAGAGGTGGCCTGCCTCAATCTGCGCAGCCTGTTCGCCTCGGACCTGTCCTCCCGCTCTCTTAGGCAATCCCTGGACCAGACCAAGGAACTGGTGACGGTGCTGGGATCGGAGCCGCAACTGCTGCAGGGGTTGGGCGAGCTGTTGCGTTCGGACGTGGACATCTTCAACCACTGCGTCAACGTCTGCATGATCGCCATGGCCTTCGGCCGCTTCCTGGATCTCACCCGCGATACGGTGCTGCAACTGGGCACCGCCGGAATGCTGCACGATCTGGGCTATTCCGCCACCCCCAACAGCATCCTGCGCAAGCCCGACCGCCTCAGCGCCGAGGAGTGGCGGGTGGTGCGCCAGCATCCGACCAAGGGCTACAGGTTGTTGATGGCCGTGGCCACGGTGAGCTACGAGGTGCTCTCGGCGGTCCAGCACCACCACGAGAACTGGAACGGCAGCGGTTATCCCGCCGGCCTGAACGGCGAACGCATCCCCCGCCTGGCCCGCGTGCTGCGGGTGGTGGACGCCTTCGACGCCATGACCAGCCAACGCTCCCACCGCCGGGCCTGCACCGCCTTCGACGCCGCCAGCCAGATCATGGCCGAGGCCGGGACGCTGTTCGATCCCCGCCTGGCCGCCGGCTTTGTCCGCTTTCTGGCCGAGAACTTCGTGGCCAGCAACTAGATGCGCCCTGCAAACCCCCGCCACTGCCGCCATCGTCCCTCGAAAAAGAAAAAATAGTTGCGCACAAGCTGTGAACCATCTTGCCGGACTATCTTCCCATTGCTATCGTAAAGCTAAAGAAAGGGCCTGCCGCGACCGACAAGACCGCCAGGAGCGGTCACCACCAGGAGGAAGACCATGGCCCGGACCTTACGCATTCTGTTGTTGGCGGCGCTGGCCGTGGTCCTGGGGGGCTCCCCGGCCCGGGCGGCTTATGTGGAGTTCGCCAGCCTGCTGGGCACCGGCTTCTCCGCCCCCAGTGGGGTCAGCACCGGACATGCCCTGAACGGATTCGGCCTGACTGGCATAACCGCCGATTTTTACGGATTTTCATGGTATTCGGCCGGAAGTTGGAACTCCGGTTACAATCCCGGGGCGGGGACTCCCGCGCGGCTGCAGATGGTGCAGTACCGCGGTGACTACGGCCTGGGGGTGGGGGTGCAGCCCAACAACCCGCCGCTTAACAACTTGCCCGCCACCGGGGTCAATGAGATCGACGCTCGGGAGGGCCTGTTGCTGAGCTTCAACCAGCCGGTCTATCTCAGCAGCTTCACCCTGGGCAACTTCTTCAACGACACCAGCAGCTCCAGCAACCCCTCCGAGACCGGCTGGGTGGTGCTGGACGGCAACTACGCGGCGCCGATCAACTTCACCGCGCCGGCCACCCAGTTGGTGGGCGGCGGCACCCCGGGCACCTACGTGGTGACCCTGCCCACCCCGGTGCTGGTGACTTCCATCGCCTTCTTCGCCAGCGACCGCACCCCCGGGGCCAGTTGGAGCAGCGACTACCTGGTGCGCGGGGTGGACGTGGCCGCGGCCGGCACTCCGGAGCCGGCCAGCCTGTTGCTCTTCGGCTCGGCCACCGGCGTGGCGGCCTGGATGAGCCGCCGTCGCCGCCGCGCGGCCTGACCCCGGTCCCAGATCCCGCAACCAGCAACCCCCGGCCCTTGGGCCGGGGGCTTTCTTTGCGGCGAGCGGGCCAGCCCCGGGGCTGGGGGCGGGGCTTGACCAAGGCGCTCCGCTCCGGCTCCACCAGGGCCAGGATCGGCGGAAGCGTTTTCGGGCGCTGGTCCTTTTCCACTAACCCGGCCAACCCCTCGTCGCCGGCGTGGACCTCCGCATCCCGTCGCGCGCGGGTCTGGTCAACTGGAACTAGGCTCCAGGGAGTATTGGACCGAGCGGTAAGCCAGGTCAAAGCGTTTGTCGCAACAAAGGCTTGGCCAGCGGAGGGTCAACCTGGCCGCCGGGAGGACCGCGCCAGCCCCCGGATCGGCAGCCCGGCCAGCACGAAGACGGCCAAGCCGCCCCAGACCAGGGCGAAGGTGGTGAGCTGGGCCCCGCTGAAGGGCTCGCCGTAGAGGCAGACCGCCAGCAGGAATTGCAGGCTGGGGGCGATGTACTGGCAGACGCCCAGCACGTAGAGCGGGATGCGCCGGGCCCCGGCCGTGAACCAGATCAGGGGCAGGGTGGTGATCACCCCCGCCGCCATCAGCAACAGGCTCGGCCCCCCGCCGCCGTGGCCGAAGACCAGGCCGCCCCGCCAGGCCTCGTAGCCCAGCCAGGCCAGGGAGAGCGGGGCCAGGAGCAGGGTCTCGATGAACAGCCCGGCCACCGACTCGATGGCCACCCGCTTGCGCAACAGGCCGTAAAGACTGAAAGAGACCGCTAGGGTCAGGGCGATCCAGGGTGGACCGTCCTGGCGCAGGACCAGGTTCAGGGTGCCCAATCCGGCCAGCCCCAGGGCCACCCACTGCCAGCGGCCGGGGCGCTCGCCCAAAAAGGCCATCCCCAGCAGCACGTTGACCAGGGGGGCGATGAAATAGCCCAGGCTGGATTGCAGCACCTGGCCGCTGTCCACGGCGTGGATGAAAAGCAGCCAGTTGCCGGCCACCAGCAGCGAGGACAGGCAGAGGGTGCGCAAGACCCCGCGCTGGGCCAAGGCCGGGATAAGACCGGCGAAGCCGCCGCCTTGCAGGGCCAGGATCAGCCCGGCCAGGGGCGCCGACCACAGGATGCGGTGGGCCAGGACCTCCAGGGGGCCCACCCCGGCCACGGCCTTGAAGTAGATGGGCACCAGGCCCCACCAGGCAAAGGCCCCCGCCGCCAGCAGCACGCCCCGCTTGTCGGGTTGGAAATTGTCCACCAACGCTCCAGACATCGGCGCGCGACCGACCTGGCCGCGCAGCGATCAAGTCTACTCCAAGCCCCGCCCGCCGCCCAGAGACCAGCCCGCCCCTGGTCCGGCGCGGCCGGCCGGGGCTTGCGCCAGGGGCCGGGTCGGGGTACATAGGTGCGGCCGCCCCCGCCGGGGGCGAAAGAAACCCGCAAGCCAAACCGGAGAATCCGAGGAGCGCATGTCCGACGCCCTTCTCAACCAGATCGCCCAAGAACTGGGCCTGACCCCCCGCCAGGTGGCGGCCACCGCCGAACTGCTGGACGACGGGGCCACGGTGCCCTTCATCGCCCGCTACCGCAAGGAGCGCACCGACAGCCTGGACGAGGTGGCCATCCTGGCCATCCGCGACCGCCTGCACCAGCTGCGGGAGCTGAACCAGCGGCGGGAGGCGATCCTCAAGTCCCTGGAGGAGCGCGGCCTGCTCACCGACGAGCTCAAGACGGCCGTGGCCGCCGCCCCGGGCCTGGCCCAGTTGGAGGACGTCTACCTGCCCTACCGGCCCAAGCGCCGCACCCGGGCCATGGCCGCCCGCGAGAAGGGCCTGGAGCCCCTGGCCCAGCTCCTCTGGGGCCAGGACCCGGCCTGCGATCCAGCGGCCGAGGCGGCGGCCTTCGTCGAGGCCGAAAAAGGCGTGGCCAGCGTGGAGGAGGCCCTGGCCGGGGCGCGGGACATCATCGCCGAGCAGATCAACGAGGACGCGGCGGTGCGCGCCGCCCTGCGCCGGTTGTTCATGGAAAAGGGAGTGGTGGTAAGCAAGGTCATCAGCGGCCAGGAGGAGGCCGGCGCCAAATTCCGGGACTACTTCGACTGGTCCGAGCCAGCCATGACCGCGCCCAGCCACCGCATGCTGGCCATGCGCCGGGGCGAGAAGGAGGGCCACCTGCTGCTGCGCATGCGCCCGCCCCAGGACGACGCCCTGGCCCTGCTGTCAAGCCTGGTGGTGAAGAACGACTCCCCGGCCGGGCTCCAGGTGGCCCAGGCCGCCTCTGACTGCTACGGCCGGCTGCTGGGCCCGGCCCTGGAGACCGAGCTGCGCCTGGCCAGCAAGGAGAAGGCCGACCAGGAGGCGGTCAAGGTCTTCGCCGCCAACCTGCGCGAGCTTCTCTTGGCCCCTCCCCTGGGCCAGAAGCGCGTCCTGGCCATCGACCCAGGCTATCGCACCGGCTGCAAGGCGGTCTGCCTGGACGCCCAGGGC
Organism: Desulfarculus sp.; assembly: GCA_020216805.1. Taxonomy (GTDB): domain Bacteria; phylum Desulfobacterota; class Desulfarculia; order Desulfarculales; family Desulfarculaceae; genus JACRDC01. The sequence continues at coordinate 11,753 of JAIWNN010000119.1, forward strand.
CGGTTGTTGGCTCATGAAACGCTGCACATCCTGACCGATCGCCAGCGTCAGGAGGCCGGCGAGCGCATCCGGGCCCTGGTGAGTGAGTGGCGGCTGGAGGCGGTGGCCATCGGCAACGGCACCGCCAGCCGCGAGACCGAGGCCGTGGCCCGCGCCCTGGACCTGGGGGTGCCGGTGGTGATGGTCTCCGAGGCCGGGGCCAGCGTCTATTCGGCCAGCGAGGTGGCCCGGGCCGAGTTGCCGGACCTGGACGTCAGCGAGCGGGGGGCGGTCTCCATCGGCCGCCGCCTGATCGACCCCCTGGCCGAGCTGGTCAAGATCGACCCCAAGAGCATCGGGGTGGGCCAGTATCAGCACGACGTGGATCAGGGCGAGCTCAAGCGTTCGCTGAGCGACGTGGTGGTCAGTTGCGTCAACGCGGTGGGGGTGGAGGTCAACACCGCCAGCCCGGCCCTGTTGGCCTACGTCTCCGGCCTGGGGCCCTCCCTGGCGGCGGGCATCGTGGCCCACCGCGACCAGCACGGACCCTTCCCCCGGCGCGAGGCCCTGAAGGCGGTGCCCCGCCTGGGTCCCAAGGCCTTCGAGCAGGCGGCCGGCTTCTTGCGGATCCGGGACGGCGAAAACCCCCTGGACGCCTCGGCGGTCCACCCGGAGGCCTATCCGGTGGTGGAGGCCATGGCCGCCGACCTGGGCTGCACGGTGGCCGATCTGTTGCGCGACGAGGACCTGCGCCGGAAGATCGACCCTCGGCGCTACGTGACCGAGAGCGTGGGCCTGCCCACCATCGAGGACATCCTCAGCGAGCTGGCCAAGCCCGGACGCGATCCCCGCGCCCGCTTCGAGGCCTTCGCCTTCGCCGAGGGGGTGCACGAGATCACCGACCTGGTCCCCGGCATGCGCCTGCCCGGGGTGGTGACCAACGTGGCCAACTTCGGGGCCTTCGTGGACGTGGGGGTGCACCAGGACGGCCTGGTCCACGTCAGCGAGCTGAGCGAGAGCTTCGTGCGCGATCCCCGCCAGGTGGTCAAGGTGCAAGATCGGGTGATGGTCACGGTGCTGGAGGTGGACCAGGCCCGCAAGCGGATCTCGCTGTCCATGCGGGCCAATCCCGGCCAGCCCCGCCAGGGCGGCGGGCAGGGCGGGCAGGCCGCCCAGGCCCCGCGCCGCGATGACGACCGGCGGCGCGACGAGC
>JAIWNN010000171.1 GCA_020216805.1 Desulfarculus sp.
CCCAGCCCGGCCGGCCAGGTCGCGGACAGGCTCGCGGCCACCGCCGCGAGGCTCCGCCCCTCCCAGGCCCGCGCCAAGGCGCGCAGTTGCGGCCCGGCCTCCGCTTCGTCCTCGGCGCGCAGCTCGACCTCGGTCAGACGATCCTCGCGCAGCAGATAGTCCAGGCGCAGGCGGCCGGCCGTGGTCTCCAGCTCCCGCCGGCAGAGGAAGACCCCGGCCCGCACCTTGACCGTGCGCCCGGGGCGGGGCTTGCGGCGAAAGATCAGCCACTCCGGCGACAGCATGCGCCGGCCCTGACGTTCCACCTCCTCCAGCAGTTCGGCGTCGGGCCGGGCCGGGGTCAGGGGACCCAGCACCGCCGCGAACTCCCGGGCCAGGGCCTGGCGCAGCTCGGCCTCGCTCACCGCCGCCGCCCGCTCCGGCCCCAGCTCCCGCTCCAGGCTGGTCAGGTGCCCGGCCATGGCCGCGGCGAAGCGCCGGCGGAAGGCCTCGTCCGGGCAGCGGCAGACCCGGGCCATGGCCGCCTGGTCGAAGCGGCGCATCAGGTTGCCCACGAAGACCCAACTCGGCCCCACCTCCCCCGCCCCGGTGCCGCAGATCTTGCGCCCGTTCACCACCAGGTCGTTCACCGGCTGGAACTGGGCCGCCACCCCCAGTCCCCGGTAGGCCGCCGCCACCGGTCCCAGGAACTTGCGGTAGAAGGCCTCCCGCCGCCGGGGCGCGGCCGGGTTGTCCGGGCTGATGACCAGTTGCCAGAAGGTCTGGTCCGGGTCCAGGTACACCGCCCCGCCGCCCACCTCCCGCCGGAAGACCGGCAACCCCGCCGCCCGGCAGTAATCCAGATCCAGCTCCAGGCGGGCGTCCTGGTGATAGCCCAGGCAGACATAAGGCCGGTCCGGCGCGCACAACACCAGCGCCTGGCGGCCCAACTCGGCCAAGGCGTGATAGACCAACTGGCTGTGCTCCCAGGCCACCCGGCCCAGGTCGTAAAGCAGCATGGGTGTGGGTCCTTAAGAGTTCTGGGGAAACCCTTTTTGGGGAAAAAGGGTTTCCCCAGGCCCCTTCCCAAAAACCTTTGGCGCGAAACCGCCAGGCGGTTTCGTTTGGCTTGGTTATCACCCCCAGGAAAACCCGAGGCGAAACGGCGCTAGCCGTTTCGCCCAAAGTGTTTGGGAGGGGGGTCCGGGGGGAACCTTTTGTCCACAAAAGGTTCCCCCCGTCACTCTTAATCTTCTTCCACGTCCAGGGCCTTGCGCACCAGCTGGCTGATGTCCATGACCTTGAGCGGCACCTCGTTGCGCCGGCAGTAGGTGGCCATGGTGCGCACGCACTGCTGGCAGGAGGTGATGATGGCCTCGGCCCCGGTGGCCAGGGCCATGTCGATCTTCTGCTTGGCGATGCCCTTGTTCAGCTCCTGGTCGATCATCTCCAGGTTGCCGCCGCCCCCGCAGCAGAGGCACTGCTCGCGGTTGCGCTCCATCTCCACCATCTCCACGCCGGGGATGGCCTGGATCACCGCCCGGGGGGCGTCGAACTCGCGGCTGCCCCGGCCCAGGTCGCAGGGGTCGTGGTAGGTGACCTTCATCTTGAGGTTCTTCAAGGGCAGCTTGCCGGCCCGGATCAGCCGCTCCAGAAACTGGGTGGAGTGGTGGAGTTCCAGGCCCTCGGCATGATAATGCTCGCGCCACATCATGTAGCAGGAGGGGCAGGCGAAGATCACGCCCTTGGCCTTCTTTTCGCGCACCGCCGCCAGGTTGTGGGCGATGATCCCGGTGGTGGCGTCCTTGAGGCCCGCGCCCAGCAGCGGGAAGCCGCAGCACCATTCCTCCTCGCCCAGGAGGGTGAAGTCCACCTGGCCGGCCTGGAGCACCTGGGCCAGGTTCACCGGCACCTGCTGGGCCAGGGGGAAGAAGGCGGCCACGCAGCCGGTGAAGTAGACCCACTCGGCCTGGTCCTTGACCAGCCCGTCCTCGGGCTCCTGGTCCAGGTCCTCCACCCAGTCGGCCCGCTCGGAGTTGTCCTCGTTGAAGACGTTGTGGCTCTCCGCCAGGTTGTCCCGGATCAGGTTGATCTTCTCGGGATAGTGCTGGTTCTGCACCAGCTCCTGGCGCAGGGTCAGCCACATCTCCTTGAGCTGGATCCCGGCCGGGCAGACCTCCTGGCAGTTGCCGCACAGGGTGCAACGGTAGACCGTCTCGGAGAAGCGGTCCCAGTCCTCGTCGCTGGGCGGCTTCTGGCCGAAAAGCCGGCGCAGCACCCCGCCGCGCCCCTTGAAGGCCCGGCGCATCCAGGCCAGGCGGTGCACGCCGGAGAGCTGGCCGTCGCCGGCGGCGCCGACCGCCGGGCAGATGTCGGCGCAGGCCTGGCAGCCGGTGCAGGCGTCCAGCTCCAGGAGCTGCTTGCGGGTGTAGAGGGTGTTGGCCACGTCCTCACCTTCTCCGAATCATGGGCGCAGTCGCGCCGGACGGCCGGCGGGCGGGGGGCGCGGTGGTCGCGCCGCCCGCCTTCCCCGCCG
>JAIWNN010000120.1 GCA_020216805.1 Desulfarculus sp.
CGGCCTGGGCCAGGCTGCGCAGCGGGTCGCCGTGCACGCCGTCGCCCCGGAGCCGGGGCAGGGGCAGGCCCGGGCCCCAGGCCAGGAGGTGGTTGTGGCGAGGGCTCAACTCCTGGCCGCCGATCACCAGCACCCCGTCGTGCCAGCCCAGACCGGAGGAGAGGCGGTCGTGGTCGCTCAAGAGGACCACCTCCACCCCGGCCCGCCGAGCCCGCCGGGCGATCTCGGGCGCGCTGGCGGCCCCGTCGCTCTCGGTGGTGTGGACGTGAATCAGGGCCGTGACCGCCCGGGGGGCGGCGGATTCAGGCGCGGGCGGACTCAGGACAGACTCTCCAGGGCCCGGCGCAGGAAAGCCTCGGCGGCGGTGAAGGCGGCCTCCACCTGCTCGGGCTCCAGGCCGGCGGCCAGGCCCACCCGCCGGGCCTGTTGGTGGTCGATGAGGTCTCCGGGGGCGTGGCTGTCGGTGTTGATCACCAGCTTGGCGCCGGCGGCCAGTCCCAGGCGGGCCACCAGGCCGTTGCCCAGACCGTGGCCTTTGCGGGCGCTGAGTTCCAGCATCACTCCCCGCTGGGCGGCCAGGCGGGCCTCGCGCGGGGTCAATAGACCGGGGTGGGCCAGGAGGTCGGCCCCACCCTCGATGGCGGCCAGGTTGGTGCCGGCTGGCACCGGCTCCACGATGGTCTCGCCGTGGACCACCACGATGGCCGCCCCCAGGTCGCGGGCCTGGGCGATCATCTGCGGGATCAGGGCCGGGGGCACGTGGGTCAGCTCCACCCCGGGCAGAGCCTTGACCGTGTGCTGACGGTTCAGGTCCTGGCAGGCCCGCCGCACCCGGGGCAGGATCAGGTCCAGGTTGCTCATGTCGGCGTGGTCGGTCAGGGCGATGCCGATCAGCCCCTTGGCCTCGGCCCGCTGGACCAGCTCGGCCGGGATCAGTTCGCCGTCGCTGAAGATGGTGTGGGTGTGCAGGTCGATCATGCCGCGCCTCTTAATCCCCGGCCCCGTGGAGCCGGCATTGGTTGCGCCCGCGCTGCTTAGCCTGGTAAAGGGCCAGGTCGGCACTTTCCACCAGCTCGACCGGTTGGCCTCCGGCCCGGGGGGCCGCCGTCGCCACCCCCAGGCTGACCGTCACCACCCGGGCGGTCGGCGAATCGGGATGGGAAATCCCCAGGGCCTCCACCCGCCGGCGCAGATGCTCGGCCAGGGCCATGGCCGTCGTGGCGTTGTTTTCCGGCAGCAGGATGCAGAACTCCTCGCCCCCGAAACGGGCCACCAGGTCCACGCCGCGCTGGACCCCCTCGGCCAGGGCCTGGGCCACCTGACGCAGGCATTCGTCGCCGGCCAAGTGACCCAGCCGGTCGTTGTAGGCCTTGAAATGGTCGATGTCCACCATGATGGCCGCCAACTCCCGTTTGTGGCGCTGGGCCCGGCTCCATTCCCGCTTCAGGATCCGGTCCAGGTGGCGGCGATTGGCCACCCCGGTCAGCCCATCCTGGTTGGACAGCCCCCGCAGCTTGCGGTTGTACATCGCCAGGCGGGAGGCCAGGCTCCGGAGCCTGGCCTCCCGCGCCAGGCGGCGGTCGGTCTCGGCCTTCAGGGCCAGGGCCGAGCGCACCCGGGCGGTCAGCTCCACCGCGTTGATGGGCTTGGTCAGATAGTCGTTGGCACCAGCGGCGAAGGCCTGGTCGAGGATGGCCATGTCATCCTTTTGAGTCACTATGATCACCGGGATGTCGCCGAACCGGCGATCCCGCCTTACCCGTCGGCAGACTTCGATGCCGGAGATGTCGTCCATCACGATGTCGGTGATGATCAGGTCCATCGCGGCTCCGCCTTCCTCGGTCCAGGCGGCCTCCAGCTTTTCCAGAGCCTCGGCCCCGGAGGCGGCGGTGATGGGGGCGCGGTAGCCGGCCTTTTCAAGCACCTCGACCAAGGCGGTCCGGGCCAGGCGGGAGTCGTCCACCACCATAATGACAGGTGTTTGCATGGTCATGCGTCAACCCCGGGCGATGCCAACTCAAGCCGATGAGGTGATTGAGCCATTCCCCGCCAAACGGCGGAGGCGTGGGGCAGACGGCCAACCATTACATCTTGTACTTGCCGAAGTCCTCCGGGTCCATCTTCTCCAGCAGCTCGCTCCACTTGTCGTCTTGGTCCCCGAGCCGTTTCTCGCCGGAGCCGGCGGCCTCCAACACCTTGGGGTCGATGAAAATCGGGGCCTGGGCGCGCAGGGCCAGGGCCACCGCGTCCGAGGGCCGGGCATCGATGGTCAGCCCTCCCTGGGCGCTGGTCAGGTGGATCAGGGCGTAGAAGGTGTTGTCTCTGAGGTCCACCACCTCCACCTTGACCACGGAATAGCCCAGCTCGGCGATGACGTTGCGCAAAAGATCGTGGGTCATGGGCCTGGCGAAGGAGACCTTCTCCAGCTCGCTGGCGATGGCGGTGGCTTCCAGCAGGCCGATCCAAATCGGCAGGCTGCGCTCGCCGTTCTGCTCCTTCAGGATCAGGATCGGGGAGTTGCTGGCCGGATCGATGGTCAGGCCCTGCACTGTCACGCGGATCATTTGGACACCTCCTCTAGGCGGGCTCCACCAGCTTGCCCCGCAGGGAGTTCACCAACCCCTGCTCGACGCGCACCATCACCAGGCGGCCGGCCAGTTCCGGCGGTCCCGGGAAGTTCACCGCCCGGTTGGCCCGGGTGCGCCCGGTCAAGAGCCCAGCCCCCCGCTTGGCCGGCCCCTCCACCAGCACCTCCTCCAGCTTGCCGACCTGGGCCCGGTGCAGGGCCAGGGAGATCGCCCGCTGGCGCTCCTGGAGCCGGGCCAGCCGGCGAGACTTCTCGGCCTCGGTGATCTTGCCGGGCAGATCGCGGGCCTTGGTGAAGGGACGGTCGGAATACTTGAAGCTGAAAAGAAAATCGTAGCCCGCCGCCTCGATCAGCTCCAGGCTGGCCTGGAAGTCGGCCTCGGTCTCCCCGGGAAAGCCCACGATGATGTCCCCGCCCAGGGCCAAATCCGGGACCCGCTGGCGCAGGTCCTCCACCAGGGCCAGGTATTGCTGCCGGCTGTAGCCCCGGCGCATGGCCTTGAGGATGCGATCGCTGCCGGACTGGGCCGGCAGGTGGAGTTGGTCCATGACCTTGTCGATGCCGGTCAGGGCCTCGATCAGCCGGGGCGAGAGGTCCTTGGGGTGGCTGGTGGTGAAGCGCACCCGCCACAGCTCCGGCACCGCGGCCACCATCTCCAGCAGGTCGGCGAAGTCCGCCCCGCCCTCCGGATCGCGGTAGGAGTTGACGTTCTGGCCCAGCAAAGTCACCTCGCGCACCCCGGCCTGGGCCAGGGCGGCCACCTCCTCCACCACCTCGGCGGCGGCGCGGCTCTTTTCGCGTCCGCGCACGTGGGGCACCACGCAATAGGAGCAGAAGTTGTCGCAGCCTTGCATCACCGTGACCATGGCCTTGAGTCCGGGGTCGGCCGGGACCAGCCGGCGCGGGGCCAAGGGGCCGGGATCCAAGTCGGTGCAGGCCACCCGCCGGCCGGAGGCCGCCTCGGCGATCAGCTCCGGCAGCCGCTCCAGGGCCCCGGTGCCGAAAACCAGGTCCAGGTGGGGGATGTCCTTCAGGAGCTGACGGCCCTCCTGCTGGGCCACGCAGCCCCCCACCCCGATGAGCATCCCCGGCCGCCGGCGCTTGACCTCCCGCAACGCGCCCACGAAGGAGTAGACCTTATGCTGGGCCTTTTCCCGCACGCTGCAGGTGTTCAACAGCACCAGGTCGGCCGCCTCCGGGCTCTCGGCCGGGGCATAGCCCAGCTCGCTCAGGAGGCCCAGCATCCGGGCCGAGTCGTACTCGTTCATCTGGCAGCCGAAGGTGGTGATGTGCACCAGCTTGCCGCTTGCGCTCTCCAAAACACCTATCCCGCGCTAGTGTAACTCCTGAACCAAGGCTATCCCACCCCCGCCGGGGATGCAAGACCCGCCGCGGCGGTCCGGGGGCTTGCCAAGGTCCGCAGGCTTGGGACATTCTAGAGGGGCCGCCGCAAAAGCTGGAGTTGGCCGTGATCCCCATCCGCGACGAAAATCCCACCACCCGCCCGCCGGTGCTGACCATCGCCCTGATGGCGGTCAACGTCCTGGTCTATCTGTTCCAGTTCAGCCTTTCGCCCCCGGCCGAGCAGCTTTTCGTCTTCGATTACGGCCTGGTTCCGGCCTGGCTGACCGGGGCGGCCCCGGTGCAGCCGCCACCGGACTTCATCCCCCGGCCCCTGACCCTGTTGACCAGCATGTTCCTGCACGGCGGGCTCTTGCACCTGGCCGGCAACCTGCTCTATCTCTGGATCTTCGGCAACAACGTGGAGGATCGCCTGGGGCCGGCGCGTTTTCTGGTTTTCTACCTGCTGGGGGGCGTTCTGGCTTCCCTGGCCTTCCTGCTCACCGAGCCGGCCGCCATGACCCCCATGATCGGGGCCAGCGGGGCCATCGCCGCGGTGCTGGGAGCCTATTTCGTGCTCTACCCCCGGGCCAGGGTGGTGGTGCTGGTCTGGTTTTTCTTCTTCGTGAATTTCGTGCGGGTCCCGGCGGTGGTGGTGCTGGGGATCTGGTTTCTGCTCCAGGTGCTGGGCTTGGGGGGCGAAGGCGTGGCCTGGATGGCCCACATCGGCGGCTTCGTGGCCGGCATGGCCTTGGTGCGGCCGTTCCTGCCCCGGGGCCACCGCCTGGTTTGAGGTGGCGCGGGCCTAGCGCACCAGCTCCTTGACCTCCACCCGGCGCACCTCCGCGAGCGGGATGCGGAAGTTGCCATAGCTGGTGCGGCCGGTGGCCTTGAGGTTGCCGTCCAGGTCCAAGCTCACCGGCTCGCCCTGGGCCAGGCTGATCTTGGCCTTGAGCTTGCCGTCCTGGTTGACGATGTCCACCGCCTTGACCTTGTCCAGGGGCACCGCCACCTGGCCGTGGCCCAGACCGCCCATCACGAAGGTTTGGCCGTCCACCGCGAACTCGGTCAGCTCCACCCGCAGGCCTTCTTGGTCCACCAGGATCACGCGGTAGTTGGACTGCGGCTCGGGGATGCGGGTGGGGGCCTGGCTGTCGCCAAAGCCCATGCCCAGCAGAAGGGGAAGCGAAAGCAGCAACACCGGGGGCGTCCAAGCTTTGCGGGCCATCATCACCCTACCTCGCCGCGAGTAGTTCCATCGGCATGGGCGCGGACCGCGCGGGAGCATCGCCCCGCCGCAGCCGCCGCGCCCCACCCATTTTGGTACCACGCCGGCCAGGCTCCGGCCAAGCAAAAACTATCCCTTCACCGGCTTGGACGCCCGACCCCGCCTGGTGTATCCTGATAGCCACCCTCAACTTTTTCTCCGCTCTCCGGGGCGGTCCGGCGAGGGGGGGCCGATGCTCCGTGGCCTGAGCCACCGCTGGCAAACCATCCCCACCTGGGTCAAGCTCGCGCCCATCATCCTGCTTTGGGCCGGGCTCTCCCTGGCCCACGCCCGCCTGCTGGACCTGAGACCCTCGCTCTGGCTGGCCACGGTGGAGAGGCTCTTCTTCCTGCCCCTGGTTCTGGCCGCCCTGCTCTTCGGCCTGCGGGGAGGCCTGGTTGGCGCGGCCATGATCGCCATCAATTATTACGAACCGCTGTTGACGACCCTGCGCCAGCCCCAGGGGGCCAACCTGGGCCACCTCCTGGCCGAGGTGGGGCTTTATTTTCTGGAGGGGGCGGTGGTGGGCCTGATCGTGGACCGCGAACGACGCGAGGCCCGAAGGCTCCAGCAGGCCGAGAGCCTGGCGCTGCTGGGACAGGCGGCGGCGGCGGTGGCCCACGAGCTCAAGACCCCGCTGATCGCCATCGGCGGCTTCGCCCAACGCATGCTGCGCGATGTGCCCCCGGACCACCCGCACCATCGGCAGTTGGACATCGTGGTCAGCCAGGTGGGGCACATGGAGCAGCTTTTGCGAGAGATGCTGGACTATTCCCGCCCCCTGGAGCTGCGCCTGGCGCCGTTGGAGATCACGCCGCTGTTGGAGGAGTGTCAGGCCCTCAGCGCCGAGATGGCCGATGCCCAGGGGGTACGGGTGACCCTGGAGACCACCCCTGGGGCGGAAACGGTCCTGGCCGACGCCGGACGGGTCAAGCAGGTGGTGCTCAACCTGGTGCACAACGCCATTCAGGCCTCGCCCCGGGGCGAGGTGGTGCGGCTGTCCGCGGGCCTGAGAAACGGAAGACTGCGTCTGGAGGTGAGCGACCAGGGGGCGGGGGTGGCCCCCGAGGACCAGGAGCGCATTTTCCATCCCTTTTTTACCACCAAGCGCCACGGCACCGGCCTGGGGCTGGCCATCTGCCGCAAGATCGTCCAGGCCCACGGCGGCGAATTGGAGCTTTTGCGCAGCGCCCCCGGCCAGGGCAGCACCTTCGTCGTCTCCCTGCCCCTGGAGCGAGTCCTGGAAGACTGACCTCATCCCGACCGGGAAGCGGAGGCCGGCGGAGACTAGCCCCAGCGCAGTTTGGCGCGCAGGATCTCGAAATAGTCCTTGAAGGGCGATTGCACCAGGCGCACGCTGGACGCGGCCCGACGGATGCTGACCCGGTCTCCGGGCGCCAGCTCGATGCCAACCTGGCCGTCGCTGGTCAGGGTGGTGTCCTGGGCCCGACGACCTAGGTCCAGGTTCAGGGTCATCTGCGGACCCAGCAGCAGGGGCCGGTTGCTGAGGGCGAAGGAGCAGATGGGGGTGACCACGATGCAGTCCAGGCTGGGATGGCAGATGGGTCCCCCGGCCGAGAGGTTGTAGGCGGTGGAGCCGGTGGGGGTGGAGATGATCAGGCCGTCGGCCCGGAAGGTGGTCAGGGGCTGATCGTCCACCATCAGGTGGAGTTCGATGATGCGGGCCAGGGCGGCTTTGTTGACCACCAGATCGTTCAGGGCCAGCACCCGCTGCCCCGGCTGGCCCTGGCGCAGCACCAGGCCCTCCAGCATCAGGCGGGGCGGGGCGACGTAGCGCCCCTGGAGCACCAGCTCCATGGCCGGCAGCAACTCCTCCGGGGCCAAGGCGGTGAGGAAGCCCAGGCCGCCCAGGTTCACCCCCAGGATGGGGGCCCGCTCCAAACCGGCCAGGACCACCTCGCGCACCGCGCCCAGCATGGTGCCGTCCCCGCCCAGCACCACCACCAGGTCGCTGTCCGGGGGCAGCTCCAAATTGGCCTCCATGCGGGCGATGGGTTGGCTGGCCCCGGCCTCGTGCAGGATCGCCGCCAGGCCGCGGCCCTCCAACCAGCCGGCCAGGCGGCGGGCCAGGTCCAGAGCCTCCCGGGTGTGGGCCTTGTGGATGATGACGACTTTTTTCATGGCCAGGGCCTCCACGGGGCCAAGCTAACAGAAAGCGCCCGGACCCACAAGGCCCCGCGGCGGACGGCGGACGGCGGGCGGCGGGGGGGCAGGGCTCGGCGAGCGGATGGAGCGGCATGGGCGACGACGATTTCATCTCGGCCCTCAACCAGGCGGTGAAGCAGGACATCATCGAGAACTACCTCCGCGAGCGGCGCATCGTGGAGGAGGAGACCCTGATGGTCATGGAGGCCTGCAGCGCCTTCCAGGGTGGGGTGGCGGTCTGGGAGGAGCAAAAGGCCGCCTTGGCCCAGGCCCTGTTGACCCGGGAGGGGGTGGACCGTTTCTTCACCCTGGCCGGGTTGACCATGACCGCCGACGTGCTGCGTCACCGGCCGCGGAGCTATCCCAAGACCCGGGGCCTCACCCGCGCCCAGCGCTACCGCCGCCTGATCAAGCGGCTGTACACCGACCTATGGCGGACCGGCCTGGATCTGGCCAAGGAGCGCCGGGAGGTGCTGGAGCTGCGCCAGGAGGTGAACCAGGACATCCAGGATTTCGAGCGCAACTACGACCTGATGGGCCTGCAATGCTACCTGCGGGGCATGGACCCGGTGGAGCTGGAGCGGCGCAAGCTTTTGGGGGTGAACTTCACCGCCCAGGAGATGGCCGAGTCGGCGGCGGCGCTGTCGTTCCATCCCCTCTCGGCCCAGCGCCTGGGGCTGGACGTGGGGTTGGACCAACCCCGTCCGCCCGAGGATCTGCTGCCGGCCGTCCGGGGCCTGTTGGACCAGCTCTGCCGGCGCCATCCCCTGCTGGTGGACGCCCTCTGGTCCGGAGCGGCTTGACAACCCCCCCGGCATTGGGTACAGGGTGGCAGCAGCCCAAGCCCAGGAGAACGATCGTGAAAACCGCCGTTCCGACCCCGGAGCTTCTGACCCCGCTGGACAACGACCAGGTCAAGGCCGGGGTGCTGGCCCTGGCCCAGCCCGCCGATCGCGCCTTGCGCGACAACCTCTCCAGCCATGTGCCCTTCATCGAGAAGGTCAGCGGCTACATCCTGTTCAGCGGCGGCAAGCGCCTGCGGCCGGTGCTCTTTCTCCTGGCGGCCCAGGCCCTGGGGGCGAAGGCCGACCCGCGCTACTCGGCCATCTTCGAGTACCTGCACGCCGCCACCCTGTTGCATGACGACGTGGTGGACCAGGCCGGTCTGCGCCGAGGACGGCCGGCGGCCCGGGTGGAGTTCGGCAACGACGCGGTGATCCTGGTGGGCGACTTTTTGTTCTCCAAGAGCTATTCCCTGGCGGCGGAGGTGCCCGACCACCGCTTCGTACGCGCCCTGACCGACTGCACCACCATCATGGCCGAGGGCCAGGTGCTGGAGCTGTTGGCCACCGATCGGCTGGACCTGGACTACGCCGGCTATATCGACGTGATCCGGGCCAAGACCGCGGTGCTGCTGGCGGCGGCCTGCCAGATGGGGGCCATCTACGCCGGGGCCGAGCAGGCGGTGGTGGATGTCTTTTACCGCTATGGACTGGAGCTGGGCCTGGCCTTCCAGATGGTCGACGACGCCCTGGACTATGTGGGCAGCGAGCACGAGTTCGGCAAGCCGGTGGGGCACGACCTCCGGGAGGGCAAGATCACCCTGCCCTTCATCCACGCCCGGGATCACGCCCCGGAGCCGGCGCGGGCGCGCCTGCTGGAGCTGGCCGGGCTGGGACGCCGCCAGCCCGAGGTGCTGGAGGAGGCCAAGGCCATCGTGCGCGACCAGGGCGGGGTGGAGGCCACCTTCGCCCGGGCCAGGGCCCACGCGGCGGCCGCGCAACAGGCCCTGGCCGGCCTGGCCGACCGCGCCGGGGCCGACCTGGACCTGATGCTGGGCCTGGCCGCCTACGTCATAACCCGCCGCAGCTAGGCCTTCGGACCAGAGCGCCCCTAGGCCCCGCGCTCGTCCTGCAGGCGCTGGGCCTTGCCCTCGGCCCGGGGCAGGGAGCCGGGCGCCACCAGGTCCACCTGGGCCGAGACCAACAGCTCGGCCTTCAAGGCGGCGGCGATGCGCTTCCTGAGCCGGGCCATCTCCTCGGCCCCCATGGTGCGGGCCTTGTCGGTCACCTCCACCCGGACCGTCATCTGGTCGTTGTGGTCGCGGCGGGTGAGGTGGATCAGGTAGGTGCCGCCCACCTCCTTGAAGCCCATCAGCACCGTCTCCACCTGCATGGGATAGATGTTGACCCCCTTCAAGATGAACATGTCGTCGCTGCGGCCGGCGATGCGGCTCAGGCGGCGGTGGGTGCGGCCGCAGGCGCAGACCCCGGGCAGCAGGGCGCACAGGTCGCGGGTGCGGTAGCGAAGCAGCGGCATGGCCTGGCGGCCCAGGGTGGTCAGCACCAGCTCGCCCACCTGGCCCTCGGCCACCGGCTCCAGGGTGTCGGGGTCGATGATCTCCACCAGGTAGGCGTCCTCCCAGATGTGCAGGCCGTCCTGGGCCGGGCACTCCATGGCCACCCCGGGGCCGTTCATTTCGCTGAGGCCGTAGGAGTTGATGGCCATGACCCCGAAACCCTTTTCGATGCGCCGGCGCAGATCCTCGGAGTGGGGCTCGGCTCCGATGATGGCCAGCCGCAGGGCGCTGTCCTTCCGGGGGTCCAGGTCCAGTTCGGCGAAGGTCTCCAACAGGCGCA
>JAIWNN010000121.1 GCA_020216805.1 Desulfarculus sp.
TGGCGTAGCTGGGGATGATGTGGACCGCGCTGGTGCCCAGCTGGCGCATCAGGGTCACCTGGCGCAGGCTGTTGCCGGTGCCCGAGGGCACCACCAGGCATCCCAGGCGCTCGGCCCCGTAGTGCATGCCCAGGCCGCCGGTGAACAGGCCGTAGCCCACCAGATTCTGGAAGACGTCGTTGGCCCGCAGGCCGGCCATGTACAGCGAGCGGGCCACCAGTTGGGTCCATGCCTCCAGGTCGGCGGCGGTGTGCAGCACCGCGGTGGGGGTGCCGGTGGTGCCGCTGCTGGCGTGCAGGCGCACCGCCTGGTCGCGCGCCACCGCCAGCAGGCCGTAGGGATAGCCGGCGCGCAGGTCGCCCTTGGTGGTGAAGGGCAGGCGGTTAAGGTCGTCCAGGCTCTTGATGTCCTCGGGATTCAGGCCCAGCTCGGCGAAGCGCTTGGCATAGAAGGGGGAGCGGGCGGCCTGGGCCAGGCTGGCGCGCAGGCGGGTCAGTTGCAGGGAGCGGAGGGCCTCCGGGGCCAGGGTCTCGATCTCGGGCTGCCAATACATGCTGACACCTCGCGGGCGTGCGGAGCGGCGGTCAATTCCCCAACAGCGGCGCTGATTGCGGGATTTATTACACCCGGGGTCCACAAAAAGCCACCGGCCGCCAGGCGGGGCCGGCGGCCGGGGCGGGATCGGGCGGCGGGGCTAGAAGTCCTTGAACTCGGCCTCGTCGTCAAAGGGAATGACCTCGGCGGGTCGGGAGCCACCCTGGGGCCCGGGCAGCGGCGGGGAGGGCTCCAACTCCAGCGCCGGCTCCTTGGCGACCTCGGTCGCCAGCCCCGCGGTCGGCTCCAGCCCCAACGCCGCGTGGTCGTCATTCCTAATCTCAGCCCCGGTCGCCGCCGTGGCCGCCGCCCCGGCCAACGGCGCCAGGGTTCCGGCGGCGGTCGGCGGCGCCAGGCGCTTGGCTCCGGCCGGGGCGCCGTCCCTGCCCCAGGCGCCCTCCACCAGCGTGATCAGGTCGCGGACGTGGCCTCGCATCAGTTCGGCCTGGTTCATCATCTCCTGGCTGGAGGCGGAGGTCTGCTCGGCGTAGGCGGCGTTCTGCTGGGTCACCCGGTCCATCTGGCTCAGCGCCTGGTTGAGCTGGTTCACGCCCTGGGCCTGCTCCTGGCTGGCGGCGGTGATCTCGCCCAGCAACTCGGCCACCTTGGCGGCGCTGGCGTTCACCTGCTCAAAGACCTGGTCGGTGGCCGCCACCAGTTGGTTGCCAGCCTTGATGTTTTGCAGGTTCTGCTCGATGAGCTGGGCGGTGTTCCGGGCCGCCTCGGCCGCGCGTTGGGCCAGGGCCCGCACCTCGCCGGCCACCACCGCGAAGCCGGCCCCGGCCTCGCCCGCCCGGGCCGCCTCCACCGCCGCGTTGAGCGCCAGCAGGTTGGTCTGGAAGGCGATCTCGTCGATGGTCTTGATGATCTTGGCGGTCTGGTCGCTGGCCTGGCTGATCTGCTGCATGGCCTGGCGCAGGTCCTTCATCGAGGCGTTGGCTTGGCCCGCCACCTGGCGGGTCTGCTCCATCAACTGGTTGGCCTGGCTGGCGTTTTCGGCGTTGGCCCGGCTCATGGAGGCCATCTGCTCCAAACTGGCGGAGGTCTGCTCCAGGCTGGCGGCCTGTTGGCTGGCGCCTTCAGCCAGGGACTGGCTGGCCGCGCCCACCTCTTGGCTGCTGGCCGCCACCTGCTCGGCGGCCCCGCGCAGGCCGGCGATGGCCTTGCGCACCGGCCGGGCGATGGCCCGGGTCACCAACCAGGCCAGGACAAGGCCCACCACCGCCGCCGCTCCCACCACCACCAGCAGCAGCCAGCGGCCGGTCTGGGCGGTGGCGGAGAACTCCTGCTGGGCCGCGAGGCTCAACTGCGAAACCGAGGTCATGAACCGCCGGGCCTGGCGCTGGATGCGCGTGACCTGCTCCTTGGCCAGCTTGGCGTTGGACACCTGCTTGGCGAAGGCCGCCTCGTAGACCTGGGCCTGCTGGCGCAGATCCTCCGGAGCCATCTCCATGGCCCGCATGGCCTTGAGGTGCTGGCCCACCTCCTCGGCTTGCTGGCCGTACTTCAGGTAGTACAGGGCCGCCACCCGGGCCCGCAGCCCCAGGGCGTCCAGATCGTGGGCGGCGCGCAGCTCGCCCAGGCCGAAGGAGAGCATCTCGGCGAAATAGGCCGTTTTCAGGGCCAGGTCGTCCAGATAGACCCCGGCGCAGACGACCAGGTCCCAGGAGGCGTAGTGGCGGGCGTAGGTGATCATGGGATACAGGGCGCTGCCGCCGCCGGGCTTGGTCCAGTGGTGCTCGATCTCGGCCTCGCCGTCGGCCACCGCCGCCTCCACCAGCTCCTTGATGAAGGGCCGGCCGGTCTTCTGGTCCTTGATCACCCCGCAATCCATGCCCTCCAGTTGGCGCTCGCCGCCGTGGGCCAAGAGGGTCAGGTTCCGGCCCACCACGTAGAAATGGTTGTTGCCGGCGAAGCGCAGGGCGCGGATCAGGCCCAGGGCGGCGGACTTGGGATGCCCGGCGCTTTCCATCCAGGCCAGGGCGTCACAGGCCAGGCCCACCGCGTCGGCCACCTGACGGAGGGTGGCCTTGTCCAGGGTTTCCTTGAGGTTGGCCACCAGCTTGTCGCGCGTGGCCTGGGCCACCCGCTCCGATTCCTGGGCGCTGAGCTGGGCCATGGCCTGGGAGGCGGCCTGCAGCTCGCCCAGGAGCTTGGCGTCCTCCTCGGTCAGGCGCTTGATCTCAAGGGCGGCGAGGCGGTAGTCCTCCTGGGCCTCGACCAGCTTCTCCAACTGCTCGCCGGTCAGCCCGCGCTCCTTGAGCTGGTCCAGGGTGGCCTGGATCTGGTCCAGGGTCTTGGTGAGGTTGGCGAAGGATTCCTGGTCGGACCGCAGCAGGTAGTTCTTTTCCTGGCGGCGGGCCTCCAGCAGCAAGGTTTGCAGGCGGGTGGCCAGCTCCTCGTCGCTGGCGTGACCGATGACCCGGTGCAGGCTGAGGTTGCCCACCCCGCCGGTGGCCAGGGCCAGCACCACCAACGCCATGAATCCGCCAAAGATCTTGACCGCGACCCCAACTTGCAGCAGCTTTTTCATGACACCACTCCCCTGGCCCAGACCAACCCGGGGGGCGGCTTGCGCCGGGGACGGGGCGGCCGGAACCGAGAATCTTGGAGCGAAAGGAAGATGAGCGCACCGGGGACGTTCCCCCACCCCCGGGGCTGGTGACACTTTAGAACTATCCGGGCGGTCGGGGCAAGGGGGCAGCGGCGTCAGCGCACCAGGGCGTAGGCGTAGAAGCTGGCCGCGCGACGGCCGTGGCCGCCCTGCGGAGAAAGGGCCTGGGGGGCGAAGAGCTTGCCGTCCCAGGCCCGCAGCAGGTCGGCCATGACCATGGCCTGGACAAAGGAGTGGGTGACCCAGAGGAGCTTCATGACCATCCAGGGCTGGCTCTGGCTTTGCAGGCGGAACTCGGCGGCCGGGTTGCTCGTCAACCCGATGCGCAGGTTCAGGCAGGCCAGGTTGAGTTCGCCCAGCCTGGCGGCCAGGCGCTCCATCACCTCCTCCGGCGCGCCAATGCAGACCTCGCTGTAATCCAGGAACATGGCTCCCCCGTTGCCGCGTCCAATTTCAGTCTAGCACGACCGGCGGCCGGCGCGCGCGGCAGTGGATTTTGCCTGGCGCCGGTGATAATCTACAGCCAGACTCAACACCTGGAGGGCGGGATGGCCAAACGCGGCGAGGCGGGGCGGATGGTCCTGGTCGGCGGGCTCTGGCTGGTCGTCCTGGCCTTGGTCGGCTGCTCCAGGGCCAAGAACCTGGACAATTTCCGCCAGGTGAGGCCGGGCATGACCGCCGAACAGGTGCGCCGGCTCTTGGGCGAGCCGGACCGGATGCAGGAGGCCAGCGGGGTGGCCGGGGTCTGGGAGTACCACGGCCGCAACTGGTACGGCGGCCAGGACAGCACCCTGACCGTGACCCTGGTGGGGGGGCGGGTGATGTTGGCCACCCTGGCTTCGCCGGCCAGCCGATAGCCTCGCCGGACCAAAACCCCAACCCGAGGCGAGACGAGGAGATGGACCCCTATCGTCGCGGAAGTCAAGCCCAACCCAGCTTCGGCGGCCTGGAGGCGTCGAGCCTGTACTGCCCGCGTTGCAAGTCCGCCCAGCCGGTGCGCAGCAAGCTTTTGCTGGTTCTGCCCGGCGGCGACAAATACGCCTACTACTGCCGGGTCTGCGGGACCGAGGTGGGCAGCAAGACCGAGCAGGGCCAGCCATCGGCCAACTGGCGGCTGCCCTGAGCCCCAAGCCGGCGACCCCGGACTTCCCTTGGCCAATCCTAGGCATGGCTGGTGGTGGCCCTGGCCGGGCCGGGGGGTTATAATGCCTTCGCGCCGCCGGGTCGCCGAGGCGCCAACCCCAGCCACCGCCGCCGGTATCGCCCCGGAGGCGGCAAGGGAACATGACCCATGAACCAGCTCAGCCCCAAGGCCACCCGCACCCTGATCACCGGCGGGGCCGGCTTCATCGGCAGCCACCTGGCCGAGCACCTGCTGGACCTGGGCCAGGAGGTGCACGTGGTGGACGATTTGTCCACCGGGGCCATCGAAAACATCGACGCCCTGCGCCAACGGTCCGGCTTCTCCCACACCATCGCCGACATCCGCGAGGAGCCCCTGTTGGCCGAGCTGGTGGATCGGGCCGACGTGATCTATCACCTGGCGGCGGCGGTGGGGGTGCGCCTGATCGTGGAAAGTCCGGTGCGCACCATCGAGACCAACATCGGCTGCACCGAGAGCGTGCTCAAGCTGGCCAACAAAAAGCGCAAGAAGGTCATCATCGCCAGCACCAGCGAGGTCTACGGCAAGAACGACCAGGTGCCCTTTCGCGAGGACCACGACCTGGTGATGGGCCCCACCAGCAAGGCCCGCTGGTCCTACGCCTGCAGTAAGGCCATCGACGAGTTCCTGGCCCTGGCCTACCACCGCGCCCGGGGTCTGCCGGTGGTTATCGCCCGGCTGTTCAACACCGTCGGGCCCCGCCAGACCGGACGCTACGGCATGGTGCTGCCCAGCTTCGTGCTCCAGGCCCTGATGGGCAAGCCCATCACCGTCTACGGCGACGGCAGCCAGTCGCGCTGCTTCTCCTACGTGGGCGAGGTGGTGCGGGCCCTGGCCGCCCTGGCCGAGTGCGAGGCGGCGGTGGGCCAGGTGGTCAACGTGGGCTCGCAGCAGGAGATCAGCATCGCCGGGCTGGCCGAGCTGGTCAAGGAGCTGACCGGCTCCAGCAGCAAGATCGTCTACGTGCCCTACGACCAAGCCTACGAGGAGGGCTTCGAGGACATGCAGCGCCGGGTGCCGGATGTCTCCCGCCTGGAGAGCCTGGTGGGTTTCAGCCCCCGGATGGGCATCCGCGAGATCGTGGAATCGGTGATCGGCTTCTACCGGGAGCGCTGAGGCCGGCCCCGGCCCGGCGCGCAAGACGGCAACCCTTCGGGGGCCGGACGCGGCTCCCTCGCTTGGCGGCCCGATGCACCTCGTCTACGCCTTCATATCCGCCCTCGTCCTGGCCGCGCTGGCCACCCCCGTGGTGATCTGGCTGGCCCGCCGCCGGGGTTGGGTGGTGGTGCCCCGGGCCGACCGTTGGCATAAAAAGCCCACCGCGGTCTATGGCGGGGTGGCCATCTTCCTGGCCTTTTTGATCACCTTCCTGGGGTTGGGGCCCCATGACCGGGTCCACCTGACCCTCCTGGCCTGCGCCGGGGCCATGTTCCTGCTGGGCCTGTATGACGACGCCCGCGAGCTGAAACCCCAGCTCAAGTTCCTGGGCCAGTTGGTGGTGGCCCTGGTGGCGGTGACCCAGGGGGTGCGCCTGGACCAGGAAATCATCCCCTGGGCCTGGTTGGCGGTGCCGCTGACCGTATTCTGGCTGGTGGGCGTCACCAACGCCGTGAACATCCTGGACAACATGGACGGCCTCAGCTCCGGGGTGGTCTTCAGCGCCGGGGCGGTGCTGGCGGTCTCGGCCGGGGTGCAGGACTTCCAGGGGCCGGGGTTCATCGCGGCGGCCCTGGCCGGGGCGGCGGCGGGTTTTTTGATCTATAATTTCAATCCCGCCAAGATCTTCATGGGCGACTGCGGCTCGCTGTTCTTGGGCTTCACCCTGGCCAGCGTCACGGTGCTCTCGGCCAACACCGCCGCCGAGGCCTCCCACCTGGTGATGGCCCTGCTGGTGCCGGTGGGGGCCCTGGTGGTGCCCTTGTTCGACACCACCCTGGTCTCCTTCCAGCGCACCAGCCACGGCCGCTCCATCGCCCAGGGCGGTCGCGACCACTCCAGCCACCGTCTGGTCTTCCTGGGCTTGTCCGAGCGCCGGGCGGTGCTGGTGCTGTTGGCCATCAGCCTCCTGGGCGGGTTGGGCTCGCTCTGGCTGAGCCGGGCGGCCTCCCCCCTGACCGCCCTGGTGGTGGCCAGCCTGATCGCGGTGGCCTTGGCCGCCTTCGGCATCTACCTGGGCGAGGTCAAGGTCTACGAGGGGGAGCGGAAGGTCTCCTGGCTGGAGAAGAGCCCCATCCTGGGGCGGGTCTTTCTGTTCAAGAAGCAGATGTTGCAGATCATGGCCGACCTGGTCCTGGTCTCGGCCGCCTTCGCCGCCGCCTGGCTGCTGCGCTTCGAGGGTCAGCTCACCAATTGGGAGCTGGGTCTGCTGGCCCAGTCCCTGCCCTGGCTGTTGGTCATCAAACTGAGCTGCTTCTGGTTCTTTGGCCTCTACCGGGGCCAGTGGCGCTATCTTTCGGTCTACGACCTGGTGCAGATGGGCAAGGCCGCCCTGGCCGGCAGCCTCCTGACGGTGCTGGCCTTCGTTCTGCTCTACGGCCCCCAGGGCTTCTCCCGGGCGGTGATGGTCATCGACCTGATGCTGACCTATGTCTTCGTGGCCGGGGCCCGGGGGTTGATGCGCATCTTCCGCGAAAAGGTGCGGGGGCGCGGCGGCCGGCCGGTGCTGATCATGGGCGCGGGCGACGGCGGCGAGCTCCTGCTGCGGGAGCTGCGCAACAACCCGGCCTACGACTACGTGCCGGTGGGCTTCATCGATGACGACCCGGCCAAGGCCGGCCGCCTGATCCACGGGGTCAAGGTCCTGGGCTCCCGGGCGGACCTGCCCCACCTGATCCAGACCCACGCAGTGGAGCGGGTCTTCATCGCCATCCTCTCCGCCCCGGCCGAGCGCTTCGCGGACGTGCACGACCTCTGCGCCCAGCGCGGGGTGGAGTGCACCCGCATCCAACCCATCATCAAGCTCTAGCCCCCGCGCCTGGTTTCGGGCCCAGCCCGGTTTCGGCCTGTCCATCGCGGAAAAAGCGATAAAGCCGCTAAAGATCGCTTCGCCGCGCTGGATGACGGCCTGGGGATCGCGCTGGCGTCTCAGGAAAACTTCAACCGAATCCTAGTGTTCGGATGAAGTCCGCTGGCCGTCGGCGGCGGCCGGGGTCAGCTCGTAGACCCAGCCGGCGGTGCGGGCCTCGCTGGGCAGGCGGATGGCGGTGAGCCAGGCGTAGGACTCCCGCCAGCCCAGCGCGGCCGCCAGACGGTAACGCGGGCGCAGGGGATGCCCGGCCCACTCCCGGTGGTCCGCGCCGCCGTTGCCCAAAAGCACATAGCGGGGGGCCGGGTCTTGGGCTCGCAGGCCGCGCAGGTTGACCAGGGCGCAGCGGGCCCAGGGCAGGGGGGGCTGGTTGGTGGGATCGGGCAGACCGAAAACCCCCACGCCTTCTTCCAGGGCCGGCCGCGCCTGGGCCAGCCACTCCTGGGTGGGGGGCAGCCAGGCCCGGTGGGCGATGGCGTGATAGGCGGCCAAGCCCTGGGCGGCCAGGCCGGGCAAGAGCAACAGGCCCAGCAATCCCCGGCGCAGCCAGACCGGAGCCCAAGCCCCTCGCCACAGCCAACGCTCCAGGGCCAGGCCGGAGAGCAGGCAGAGCAGGGAGCCCAACACCAGGGCCACCCGGCGATGGCCGAAGACCCCGCCCAGGACCAAGCCCAGCACCAGGCTGGCCCAGGCCAGGCGGCGCTGGTCGCTGGGGCCCCGCCAGCAGCGGACCAGGAGGTAGGCCGGCCCCAACAGGATGACCGGGAAGACCAGGTCGCCCAGCAACAGGTTGCGCCAGAAGCGCAGGCTGTTGGCCAGACTACCCCGGGAGGCGTCCTCGGTGTTGATCTCCAGCACCCACTGCGAGACATAGCCGTAAAAATTCAGGATCGCGTAGGGGTTGGTGAGCAGGAAGACGGCCAGGGCCGCCAGCCCGGCGATCAGGCTCTGGCCCAGCCAGGCCCAGGGCCGGCGGCGGTCGTAGAGCAAGATGGGGTAGACCAGGCCCAACAGGCCGCTGGTGACGGTGCTGCCCATGGCCAGGCCCAGACAGGCCCCGCTGAGCCCCAGCCGCCAGGGCCGGAGATCATCCCCCTCCCGTCGGTGCAGCAGATACAGGGCCAGCAGACCCCAGGCCGCGGCCCAGGTGTGGGGCTTGGTGACCAGGGCCATCCAGAAGGGCAGGCTGGAAAGGGCCCAGGCGGCCATGGCCAGGCCGGCGGCCGCGGGGCCGGCCAGGCGCCGGGCCCAGAGGCCCAGGACCAGCATCACCCCCAGATGACCGGCCACGCTCAACCAGCGCCCGGCCAGGTACATCCTGGCCAAGTGCTCTGGATGCCGAAAGTAATGCCCCAGGTCGCTGGCGATGTCGATCAGGCCCAGCAGCTTGCCGGCATACAGCGCCGCCCCCACTGGATAGACAAAGGCCCCGCCATAGACGTAGAAGCCGGGGTCCAACTGGAGCCGGGCCGGGTCCATGCGCGACAGGGCGTGGAAGATGTGGCGCTCGTCCATGGCCGCGCTGCCCAGCAGATAGGCCCGCAGGGTGATCAGGCTCTCCTCCGGGCCCAGCCTGGCGTCCGGGGCCCAGCGGGGCAGGCCCTCGCTCAGCATCTCTCCGGCGGCCAGGCGGCGGGCGGCTTCGGCCCCGTGCCGCGCCTCCCACTCCAGGTGGCGCTGGCGCGAGGCGTTGATGGCCGCGATTTCCTCCGGGCCGGGGAGTCGGCCGTCGGTGATGATCGCCACCCGGGCGGCGTCGGGCAGGCCCCAGAAGGAACAGGCCAGCAAGACCAGGGCGGTCAGGCCTCAGAGCAGCCAGGCCCAGGGGCCGAGTCCAGCGGTGGGCGCGGCGGGTGACGGAGGGCCGGGCCGCGCCGGGATAAGATTCATGCGGTTCACCTCGCGGGAAGGGAATAGGCCCAGGACGGGGACCATGATAAGGCATGGGCGACCCCAGGTCCATGGCCTAGCCGAGCTCGCCGTCTTCCACATAGCGGAAAAAGACGGCCCGCCAGCGTTGACATGTCCGGGACAGCGTGTGATATTTACGCTTTCTTCGTCTGGAAAGGGATCCGAACATGGACCATCTTCGCCAACAAGATCCCGCAGTGGCCGAGCTGATCAGCCGCGAGGCCCGGCGTCAGGCCGCGGTGCTGCGGATGATTCCCTCCGAGAACTACGCCTCCCACGCCGTGCTGGAGGCCACCGGCTCCTGCCTGAGCAACAAATACTCCGAGGGTTACGCCCATTTCCGCTATTACCAGGGCCAGGAGTTCATCGACCGCATCGAGGACCTGGCGGTGGAGCGGGCCACGACCCTGTTCGGGGCCGAGCACGCCAACCTCCAGCCCTATTCCGGCAGCCCGGCCAACATGGCGGTCTACTTCGGCCTGCTCAAGCCCGGCGACCGGGTGATGGGTATGGACCTCAGCGCCGGCGGCCACCTGACCCACGGCGCAAGGGTCAGCTTTTCCGGCAAGTTTTACCAGGTGCGCCAGTACGGTCTGGACCCGTCCACCCAGCTCATCGACTACGAGGCCGCCCTCCGTCTGGCCCGGGAGTGGCAACCCCGCCTGATCTTCACCGGGGCCAGCTCCTATCCCCGGGCCATCGACTTCGCCGCCTTCCGCGCCATCGCCGACCAGGTGGGGGCCTACCTGGTGGCGGACATCAGCCATATCTCGGGCCTCTGCCTCAGCGGCGACCACCCCCACCCCCTGCCCCACGTGGACGTGGTCACCACCACCACCCACAAGCTGCTGCGCGGCCCCCGGGGCGGCATGATCCTCTGCCGGGGCGAGTTGGGGCCCAAGATCGACAAGGCGGTCTTCCCCGGCCTGCAGGGCGGTCCCCACAACCACGTCACCGCCGCCATCGCGGTGGCCCTGGGCGAGGCCGCCCAGCCCGCGTACGTCGAGTATTGCCACCAGGTAGTCAAGAACGCCAAAGCCCTGGCCCAAGGGCTCCTGGACCGGGAGTTCAAGCTGATCACCGGCGGCACCGACAACCACCTGGTGCTGATCGACGCCACCGCCCTGGGGCTGACCGGCAAGATCCTGGCCGTGGCCCTGGAAGAGGCCGGCATCGTGGCCAACGCCAACAAGATCCCCTTCGATCCCCGCCCGGCCGACGATCCCAGCGGCCTGCGCCTGGGCACCCCGGCGCTCACCACCCGGGGATTCAAGGAGGCCGAAATGGATCAAGTGGCTGATATGATTCATCAGGTGTCCCGCAATACCTCCAGGCCCGAGGTGCTGGCCAAGATCAAGGCCCGGGTGGAGGCCCTCTGCGCCCAATTCCCGGCCCCGGGGCTGCCGGAGTAGAGCCAATTTTTTGAACCCCGACCCGCGGCTGGCGGTATTGGTTTTTGAACGCAGTAAAAACCTTGTAAAGCAATAATTTACCCGCACCAAGCGAACCGCTCCCCCCAGGGGCGGTTCAAATTTTTGTACCACGATCTGAGTGCCACCCAACGACCACCAGGAAGGCCCATCAGGATAACATATTGGAATTTAACGATAATTTATTCAGAAGCCTAGCGGGGACGGATTGGGCATGGCTATTGCAGCACGATTCGCCAGCCAGCTTCTGCACCCCTTTTCTCCTTTTCAGGTAACGCCGGGCCCCCTCAGCCCGGCGTTACCTGTTCTTCGAGCCGGAAACCCTGCGCGCCCTCTTGGCTAACTGGCTAAAAAATCATGATAATAATGCGGCGCGGCCGGGATGGTCCCAGAACGGGCCCCCGGCCGGAAAAGTTGGCACCAACCTTGCTAGTAAATTAGGGCACCAGCTTCTCAAACCCTTTCTCCTTTTCTGGTAAGCACCGGGTCGCCAGCCCGGTGCTTGCTTTTGGGGCCTCGCCTTTCGGCGCGCCAAAAGCAACGGACCGGGGAGAACCCGGTCCGGCGGCGACGGAGCGATGATTGTTGGGGGGCGTTCAGTAGCCCAGCTTGCGCAGGCCCTTGTCCTGGCGCGACCATTTGGGCTCCACCCGCACGAAGAGATCAAGGAAGACCGGGCCGCCCAAGAGCCGCTCCAGGTCCTGGCGGGCGGCGGTGCCGATTTTCTTCAGCATCTGTCCACCCTTGCCGATCAGGATCGCCTTCTGCCCCTCGCGCTCGGCGTGGATGGTGGCGGTGATGGCGGTGGGGCGGCCCTCCTCCTTCGGCTCCAGGAACTCGTCCACCGTCACCGCCACTGCGTAGGGCAACTCGCGCTCGGTCAGGCGGAAGACCTTCTCCCGGATCAGCTCCCCGGCCAGGAAGCGCTCGCTCAAGTCGGTGAGCATCTCCTCGGGGAAGAGCCGCTCGCCCTCGGGCAGGCAACGACCCAACTCGTCGAGCAGGGCCGGGCAGCCGTCGCCGGTCTGGGCGCTGATGGGCACCACCGCCGCCCAGGAGCCCCAGGCCGTCACCCGCTGCAGGATCGGCAGCAGGGCGGTCTTGTCGGCCACCAGGTCGATCTTGTTCAGGGCCAGCACCACCGGCTTGCCCGCGGCCAGGACCTGGTGGGCCACCTCCTGGGCCTCCTGCAATCCCCGCGGGCTGACCTCGGCCATGAACAGCACCGCGTCCACCTCCTCCAGGGTGGCCAGGGCGGTCTGCACCATGCGCTGGTTCAAGGCCCGACGGGCGTTGTGCAATCCCGGGGTGTCCAGGAAGACCACCTGGCGCTGGGGATCGTTGTGCACCCCCAGGATGCGGTGGCGGGTGGTCTGGGGCTTGTCGCTGGTGATGGCCAGCTTGAAGCCCAGCACCTGGTTGAGGAAGGTGGACTTGCCCGCGTTGGGCGGTCCCAGGATGGCCACGAATCCGCTTCTCATCTGCCTAGCCCGCCTCCTCGTCCGCCGGCGGTCCGGCCGGAGGCCGGTGTCCGCCGAAACGCCGCCAGGCCCGCCAACGGCTGCTCCGGGCCTGGTCATAGGCCTCCTGGAAGATCTTCCGCCGCCGCGCCAGCCGGTCCAGCCCCCAGCCCGCGGCCAGCAAGCCTACACCGGCCAGGAGCAAAATGAAACCCAAGAGCAGCCGGGTCTGGGGCGCGTCCTCCACCCCGCTGTGGACCAGGTAGCGGATGCTGCCCCAGACCGGGATGATCAGCGAGATGGCCAGCACCCCCAGCCCGAAGAGCACCAGGGCCAGGGCGTGCCGCCGCGCCCGTCGCCGGGCGTGCCGCCGCGCCAGCGCCGCCCGG
>JAIWNN010000008.1 GCA_020216805.1 Desulfarculus sp.
CCTGCTCTGGGACCAGAAACCAGCCCAGCTCATCGACCTGTCGGTCAAGGGCCTGCGCTGCATCTGGAGCCCGGACGCTCCCACCCCGAACCCAGGAGAGGCCCTGGAGCTGGTGCTGGTGATCCACGACGAAAATTTCAGGGTGAAGGGCCGGGTGGCCGGCGTTCGTCGAGATGGAGAGAGGAGGGAGGTGGCGATGGAACTAGGCATTCTGCCCCTGGACGCCTGGACCTCCCTGCAGGAGCTGATCCAGACCTTGGAGCCCCAGGGAGAGGAATAAAGACCATGGATTTGCGGCAACCGGCGGTGGACAGCAAGAACTATGTGTGGGTGATCGTGGAGCTGCGGGGGACGTCCGAGAACTTCCTGGGCCTCGAGGATCGCCAGGGGCGGACCTTCGTGCCGGTGACCGCCGACAAGGATGCGGCCCTGATGCTGCTGGGCAAGCTGCCAGCGGCCGGCGACGGGGTCCAGCGCCAGGTGGAGGCCATCCATCGCCAGCGCCTGGGGGCCATCGCCACCGAGCAAGGTTTCGCGGTGGACCTGGTGGATGCCCAGGGCCGGGTGTTGGAGCGCCTGGCCCCGGCCTGAGTCGGCCAGGGGTGGAGCGCATCCCGCCAGCGCGGGTCTCGGCGCTCCCCGCTCCTCAGCGCCGACGCAGAACCTGCATCAGCTCGCCCAACTCCCGCAGCCGGAGCAGCCAGGCCAGGGCCAGGTAACCCGCCAATCCCACCCCCAGGCCCACCAAGGGGCGGACCAAACCCCGCCCCCAGCCGCCGGCCTGGTCCCAATCCGGCAGATAGACCACCGCCCAGACCAGGGCCGCCATGCCGGCCGCGGCCAGGGCGATGCGCAGGCCGCTGGCCAGCACTTCCCGTCCGCCCAGGCGGCCCAGACGCCACCGCAGCAGCCAGAGCAGCAGCCCCAGATTCACCGCGCTGGTGATGGAGGTGGCCAAGGCCAGCCCCACGTGGGCCAAAGGCCCCATCAGGGCCAGGCTGACGCCAAGGTTGACCAACAGGCAGACCGCGCCCACCTTCATGGGGGTGCGGGTGTCCTTGAGGGCGTAGAAGGCCGGCAGCACCGCCCGCAGGGCGGCGAAGGCCCACAAGCCCACGCCATAGCCCATCACCGCCGCGGCGGTGGCCTGGGCGTCGGCCAGGCCGAACCGGCCCCGGGTGAACAGGAGCAGCACCAGGGGCTGGGCCAGCACCAGCAGGCCGGCCATGGCCGGCAGGTTGATGAACAGGGTCAGGCGCAGGCCGTGGGCCATGGTCCGCTTCAGGGCCTCTTGGTCCCCGTCCGCGGCCTGGCGCGAGAGGCTGGGCAGCACCGCGGTGGAGATGGCGATGGCGAAGATGCCCAGGGGGAACTCGATCAGTCGGTCGGCGTAGTAGAGATAGGAGATGCTGCCCGGCGCGAGATATGACGACAGGATGGTGTTGATGAAGACCGTGAGCTGGTAGATGGCCGCGCCAAAGGCCGCCGGTCCCATCAGCCGCAACACCCGGCGCAAGGCCGGGTTTCTCCAATCCCAGGCCGGGGTCAGGCCCACCCCCCTGGCCTTGAGGAACGGGGCCTGCATCAGCGCCTGGCAGGTTCCGCCCAGGATCACCCCCAGGGCCAGGCCCAGCACCGGCGGGTCCACCCGGGGGCTGAGCCAGACCGCGCCGAAGATCAGGCAGAGGTTCAGGAGCACCGGCGAGACGGCCGGGGCGAAGAAATGGTCCAGGGAGTTGAGCACCCCCGAGGCCAGGGCGGTGAGGCTGACCAGGAAGATGTAGGGGAAGCACCAGCGGGTGAGGTTCACCGCCAGGGCGAAGGTCTCGTCGCCGGGGGTGAAGCCCGGCGCGATGAACCGCACCACCTGGGGGCTGAAGGCGATGCCCAGGGCGCAGACCGCCAGCAGGGTCAGGCCCAGCAGGCCGAAGGTGGA
The DNA here is from genome assembly GCA_020216805.1 of Desulfarculus sp. Lineage (GTDB taxonomy): Bacteria > Desulfobacterota > Desulfarculia > Desulfarculales > Desulfarculaceae > JACRDC01. The sequence continues at coordinate 1,937 of JAIWNN010000008.1, forward strand.
CCGGGCCAACAGCACCGCCTCCGCCTTGCCCTTTTTGGCCAGGACCTCGGTGAAGACCGGGATGAAGGCGATGGTCAGCGCGCCCTCGGCCAGCAGCCGGCGCAGCAGGTTGGGGATGCGGAAGGCCACGAAGAAGGCGTCGGCCGCCGGACCGGCACCGAAGCAATAGGCCACCACCAGATCGCGCACGAACCCCGCCACCCGGCTGGCCAGGGTGGCCAGGCCCACCACCCCCGCCGCGCGGACCACCTTATGCTGCTCCTGCGCCTGCCCCGCTGCCGCCACTTTCGCCCCATCCGCCCAATCTGGCGCTTGGACGCCGCCCCCCCCTTGACAGGCGGGGCGATGCCCGTTAATAGTTGGGTCTTGACCCACGCCGCGACCGGATGGGACGCCGGGGTCGACTCTCACGCAAGCTTAGCCATGTTACCGGAGGTATTGCAACGTGGCCAACCACGCTTCCGCCCTCAAGCGGGCCCGTCAGGCTGAAAAGCGCCGCATGATCAACCGCGCCACCCGCACCCGGGTGCGCAACGCCGTCAAGAGCGTGCGCCAGGCCCTGGAGAGCAAGGACGCCCAGCAGGCCCAGGAGGCCCTGAAGCAGGCCGTCAGCATCATCGACAAGGCGGCCGGCAAGGGCGTCCTGCACAGCCGTACCGCCTCCCGCTACGTGGCCCGCCTTTCCAGCCAGGTCCACGGGCTGGGCGCCTAGACCTTCCGCGCTCCGCCCCGGTCCCCCGGGGACCGACGCGGCGTTTTCCCGTTAGCGGGGATTGATCAGCCCCCCGGGCCGACGAGGCCGGGGGGCGGTCTGCGTTTGTCGGGCGGGAATCCCGCCCAGGAGCGCCGGCGGTCGGGCCGGGCTCAGCCTCCCGCCGCGCAGAGGTCCATCACCAGCCGCTCCATGATCACCCGGTCCGCGCCGGGCGAGGACTTCAAGGCCAGGTCAGTCTCCAGGATGCGTTCAAGCCGCGCGCCCAGGCGGGCGGCGTCCTCGCGCTGGGCGCGCTCGGCCAGGCTGCGGGTGGCGTTGGGCGGCAGACGCAAGGCCGACTGCACCTCGCCCGGGCCCCCTCCCCGGTCCAGCACCGCCCGCGCCTCCAGCAACTGGCGGAAAAGCCGGGTGACCATGGCCAGCACCCGCACCGCCGGCTCGCCCAGGCTGTCCAGTTGGTGATAGGCGGTCAGGGCCCGGTCCAAACGGCCCTGGGCCAAGGCGTCGGTGAAGTCGAAGATGGAGTAGAGCCGGCCTCGCCCGGTCACCGCCGCCAGGTCCTGGGGCGTGATCTGTTTGCGTTCGCCCACGTAGAGCGAGAGCTTCTCCAGCTCCGAATCCAAGGCCCCCAGCCCCAGGCCGGTCAGCTCGGCCAAGGAGTCGGCCACCGCCGGGGCCAGGGTCTTGCCCCTCAAGGCCGCCCGTCCCTTGAGCCAACCCACCACCTCCCGGGGCCACATCTTTTTGAACAAGTGCAGCTTGCCGTGCTGCGAGAGCGCCTTGGCGAACTTGGTGCGGCTGTCCAGCTTGGCCCCGGCCAGGACCAGGGTGGTGCTGGGGACCGGATCGGCCAGGTAGGGCAGGAAATCGTTCAGGCGCTCGGCCTTGTACTGCTCGACCTCCTGGAGGACGATCAGGCGGCGGCTGCCCAGAAACGGCAGGGTGCGGGCGCTCTCCAGCACCCGGGCCGGGGTGGTCTCCGAGGCGTAGAGGCGCTCGACGTTGAGCGATGGGTTCTGGGCGAAGGCCGGCGAGGCCAGGAAGTCATGGAGGGCCAGACCCAGGAGGAAGTCCTCCTCGCCGAAAAGGCCGTAGAGCGGCCCGGGCTGGCCGGCGGCCACCTCGGGCCAGGCCGGCGCGCCCGCAACCGCCGCCGGGGCCGCGCCCCTGCCCGCCATGCCCGCGCCTCCCAGGGTCTAGAAGTTCTCGAAGACCCGGTCGTGCAGGGTTTCGGCCAGGTCCTTGGCCACCTGGTTCACCGCGTTCTGCTTGTTCAGATCGGTGGCCTGGATGGAGCCGGCGATGTTGTAGGTGCCGTTCTTCTCCAGGGCCCGGTCCTCCCAGAGCACCTTGCCGTCCGAGCGCCGGGTGAGGGTGGCGCTGACCACGATGGTCAGACGGCGCTGGCTGCTGGCCTGGCTGCGGGTCAGGGCCACGTCCTCGGACTTGACCTCCTTGATGATGCCCTTGAGCACCGCGTCGGCCTGCCCCTCGCTGACCACGCGCAGCATCTGGCTACGGGTGAACTGGAAAATGGTCTCGTCGGTGAAGGCGCGCTCGATGCGCAGCTCGCCGGTGTGGTTCTCGAACACCGGGATGGCCACCGTGCGCACGTCGGTGGGCAGGTTGTTCTGCTTGCCGCGGAAGTTGTAGCCGCAGCCGGCCAGGATCGCCACGCACAGGATCAGGCCCAAGGCCAACGTCTTTTTCATCACCACCCGCGCCCTTCCCTTCTGGGATCGCCCGCGCTCCGGGGCCGTTCGCCCCCGCCCGGGCTAGACCACGATATTGACCAGCTTGCCCTGCACCACGATGACTTTCTTGGGGGTCCTGCCCGCCAGGTGGGCCGCCACCTTTTCGTCGGCCAGGGCCGCCTTCTTCATGGCCTCGTCGTCGGCCTCGGCCGGCAGGGTCAGCCGCGCCCGCACCTTGCCGCCCACCTGCACCACCACCAGCTTCTCGTCCTTGACCAGGGCCGCCGGATCGTGGGCCGGCCAGGGATGGTCGATGAGATAGCCGGTGTGGCCCAGACGCTCCCAGAGCTCGTCGGCCAGGTGGGGGGCCATGGGGCTGACCAGCACCACCGCCGCCTCCACCGCCTCCTTGAGCACCGCCGCCCGCTGGGGATGGGCGGCCAGATCCGGGTTCTGCTCCAACAGGCTGATGGCGTTGACCAGCTCCATCACCGCGGCGATGGCGGTGTTGAACTGGAAGCGCTCCTCCACGTCCTCGTTGTACTTCTTGATCGTCTCGTGGGTCTTGCGACGCAGATCCTTCAGCTCGGCCGGCAGATCTCCGCCGGCGTAGGCCGCTTGGCCCGCCGCGGCGGCGGCCACCGCCAGGCCCACCCGCCACAGGCGCTGGAGGAAGCGGCTGGCCCCCTCCACCCCCTGGTCGGACCACTCCAGGTCTTTTTCGGGCGGGGCGGCGAAGAGACTGAAGGTGCGCACGGTGTCGGCCCCGTATTTGCGCACCATCTCGTCGGGGTCCACCACGTTGCCCTTGCTCTTGCTCATCTTGGCCCCGTCCTTGATGACCATGCCCTGGGTCAAGAGATTCTGGAAGGGCTCGTCGACCTTGAGGTAGCCCAGGTCGCGCAGGACCTTCACATAGAAGCGGCTGTAGAGCAGGTGCAGGACGGCGTGCTCGATGCCGCCCACGTAGCGGTCCACCGGCATCCAGTAGTCGGTGCGCGCCGGGTCCAGGGGGCCCTGATCATAATCCGGGCAGGCGTAGCGCGCGAAATACCAACTGGACTCCACGAAGGTGTCCATGGTGTCGGTCTCGCGCCGGCCCGGCCCGCCGCAGACCGGGCAGGGCGCGTTCAGCCACTCCGGCATGTGGGGCAGGGGCGAGCCGCCGGTCTCGGGGATCACCGCGTCCAGGGGCAGCACCACCGGCAGGTCGGACTCCCTGACCGGGTTGAGGCCGCACTGGTCGCAGTGGATCATGGGGATGGGCGCGCCCCAGTAGCGCTGGCGGCTGATGCCCCAGTCGCGCAGGCGGTAGTTGACCGTCTCCCGGCCCCGGCCCTGCCCCTCCAGGTGCCGGGCGATGGCCCGCTTGGCCTCGGCCGAGCTCATGCCGTCGAACGGGCCGGAATTGATAAGGGTGCCGTAGTCGGTGAAGGCCTGGGTCATGTTCTCGACCCCGATGGGCCCGTCCGGACCCACGATCACCTCCACCAGGGGCAGGTCATAGACCCTGGCGAACTCGAAGTCGCGCTGGTCGTGGGCGGGCACCGCCATCACCGCGCCGGTGCCGTACGCCATCAAAACGAAGTTGGCCACGAAGATCGGCATCTTGCGCCCGGTGACGGGATTGGTGCAGTAGGCCCCGGTGAATACCCCCTCCTTCTGCTTGTCGTCGGCCCGGTCGGCGTGGCTCTGGCGTTTGATGCGGTCCACGAAGGCCTTGACCGCCGCCTCCTGCCCGGTGCCGGCGCTCAGCTCCAGGGCCAGGGGGTGCTCCGGGGCCAGGCTCATGAAGGTGGCGCCATAGAGGGTGTCGGCCCGGGTGGTGAAGACCCGGACCTCGCCCGGCCGCTCCCAGAGCGGGAAGACGATCTCGGCCCCGAAGGACTTGCCGATCCAGTTGCGCTGCTGGATGGTGACCCGCTCCGGCCAGCCGGGCAGCTTGTCCAGCCACTCCAGCAGCTCCTCGGCGTACTGGGTGATCTTGAAGAAATAGCCGAACAGCTGCTTCTGCTCCACCGGCATGCCGCAGCGCCAGCAGGCCCCGTCCTCCACCTGCTCGTTGGCCAGCACCGTCTTGCAGGTCTGGCACCAGTTGACCAACGCCTGCTTGCGATAGACCAGGCCCTTCTCCCACATCTTGACGAAGATCAGCTGCTCCCAGCGGTAGTAGCTGGGGTCGCAGGTGGCCAGCTCCCGCCGCCAGTCGTAGGAGAAGCCCAGGCGCTGGAGCTGCCCGCGCATGTAGTCGATGTTCTCGTAGGTCCACTTGGCGGGGTGGATGCCGTGGGCGATGGCCGCGTTCTCGGCCGGCATGCCGAAGGCGTCCCAACCCATGGGGTGCAGCACCTGATGGCCCTGCATGCGTTTGATGCGGGCCAGGGCGTCGCCGATGGAGTAGACCCGCATGTGGCCCATGTGGATGCGGCCGCTGGGATAGGGGAACATCTCCAGGAGGTAGTACTTGGGCTTGTGGGGGTCCATTTCCACCTGAAACAGACCGGCCTTTTGCCAACGTTCCTGCCAGCGGGCCTCCACCGTGGACGGCTCGTAGCGCTCATCGAGGTTGACGATGTTTTGGCTCATGTTACCGCGCGCTTAAGATAGATAAGCCCCGCGCTGGGGCGTGGTCGGGCCTCTCCCCCGGGGCTCCGGGGCTCCGTGGACCGTTTTTATCACAGCGTCAAGGGCTTGTAAACCGCCGCCACCGCGCCTGGTCGGACGGGGACCGCCACCGTTGCGCCGGCCGGGAACGCGCGACAGGCCCCGCGGGGTCCAACCAGGGCCCCCTTGACTGAGCCGGCTTCATGGTCCAGCATGCCCCCAGGTCCAGCGGGGGATAAGCGATGCTCATCGACTGCCACACCCACGCCTTCCAGGCCGACGACCTGACGGTGCTGCGGGAGCGTTTGACCTTTCTGGACGACCACTTGCCGGCCGACAGCCCCCACAAGTGGCAGCTGCACGGCCCCGGGAGCCTGGAGGGGCTGACCCAGTCCATGGAGTCCTGCGGGGCCGACCGCTGGGTGCTGTTGCCGGTGGCGGGCAAGAAGGACCGCGCCGCCGACCTCAATCGTTGGGCGGCGGCCGCCGCCGCGGCCGAGCCCCGCCTGATCCCCTTCGCCATGCTCCACCCCCTGGGGCCGGTGGCCGAAGACCTGCGCCTGGTCCAGGAGCTGGGGCTCAAGGGCGTGAAGCTCCACCCCTTCATCCAACGCTTCGCCCTGGACCACCCGTTGACCATGGACCTGCTGGCCAGCCTGGAGGGGACCAACCTGCCGGTGCTGGTGGACACCCTCTACGTGGCCGGACTGGTGGAGGCCAAGCCCCATCTGGGCTGGGTGGTGGAGATGTTCAACTTCGGCGGCTGCGAGCCGGTCCAGATCGCCCGGGCGGCGGTGGCCCATCCGGGGCTGCGCTTCATCGCCGCCCACGGCGGCAGCCTCTACGGCTGGGACCATCTGGAGCCCCTCTACGACCTGGACAACGTCTACTTCGACATCGCCTACCTGATGGGCCTCATCGCCACCGACCGTCTGATGGCGATCATCCGCCGCAAGGGCCCGGAGCGAATGCTCTACGGCAGCGATTGCCCCTGGCGCGACGCGCATGCCTTCCGCGCCTGGTTCGAGGACCTGCCCCTGTCCCGCTGGGAGCGCGAGCAGATCGCCGCCGGCACCATCTCCGGGTTGCTCGACCTCTAAGCAGCCCCTCCCTGGCCCGGACCGATCGTCCTTGCCCCTCCCCCACCGCGACCTCCGCCGAACAGCGACGATGGCGCCCCCATGAGCCAGCCCATCTGAGTCAGCCATCCACCCGGCCGCCGAGCCCCAAACCCCAGCTTGACGCTCCCCGGCCGGTGAAGTATAAATGCTGGATTGCTTTGGCTGGATTGGAGAAGGGCGTGGCGATCCAAGCGGTTAGGGGCATGAAGGACCTTTTGCCCGAGGAGGCGGCCAAATGGCGCTTCATCGAGGGATGCGCCCGCGAGGTCTTCGCGGCCTTTGGTTTCGGTGAGATCCGGGTGCCGCTGCTGGAGCGCACCGAGCTCTTCGCCCGCTCCATCGGCGAGGCCACCGACATCGTCGAAAAAGAGATGTACACCTTCAGCGACCGCTCCGGCGATTCGCTGACCCTGCGTCCCGAGGCCACCGCCGGCATCCTGCGGGCCTACATCGAAAACAAGCTCCACGGCCAACCCGGCCCCCACAAGCTGTTCACCATCGGCCCCATGTTCCGCCACGAGCGCCCGCAAAAGGGCCGCCTGCGCCAGTTCCATCAACTGGACGTGGAGGTGCTGGACGACGCCGGGCCATTGGCTGACGCCGAGCTGCTGGTGATGCTGACCCAGCTCCTGACCCGCCTGGGCCTCAGGAACGTCAAGCTGCTGGTCAACTCCCTGGGCTGCCCGGACTGCCGGCCGACCTTCCGCGCCGCTTTGATCGGCTTTTTGGACGCCAGGCGCGACAGCCTCTGCGAGGACTGCCGCCGCCGCCTGGACGTCAACCCCTTGCGGGTGCTGGACTGCAAGTCCGAATCCTGCCAACGGGCGGTGGAGGGCGCGCCCTCGATCCAGGACCACCTCTGCCCGGGCTGCCGGGAGCATTTTGGCGAGCTGCGCCGCCTGCTTTCCCTGGCCGGGGTGGACCACGCGGTCAATCCCCGCCTGGTGCGCGGCCTGGACTACTACGTGCGCACCACCTTCGAGGCGGTGGCCGGCGACCTGGGGGCCCAAAACGCGGTGGCCGGCGGCGGTCGCTACGACGGGCTGGTGGAGCGCCTGGGCGGACCGGCCCAGGCCTGCATCGGCTTCGGGGCCGGCATCGAGCGGCTGGCGCTTCTGATCGACGACCGCCCGGAGTGGCGGGCCGGGCCGGACCTGTTCATCGCCGCCATCGGGCCCCAGGCCCGGGACTGGGCCTTCGCCCGGGCCCAGGAGTTGCGCGCAAGCGGAGTCTGGGTGGAGATGAGCGGCGAGGACAAGAGCCTCAAGTCCCAGATGCGCCGGGCCGACAAACTGGGCGCGGCCCGGGTGCTGGTCCTGGGCGAAAGCGAGCTGGCGGCGGGAACGGCCAGCCTCAAGGACATGCTGGGGGGAGGACAAACCCCGGTCAGCCTGTCCGACCTGGGGCGCGCCCTTTTCCCCCGCCGGTGCAATCAGTAATTCCTTTTTCTTAAATATCTCGCCGCCATCGCAAGGGGCTTGCCAAGCCCGGCCGGCGCTGACAGGATGACGCCAGACGATCCACGCCCGGGGCCAACACTCCCGCCAGGGGCTTTAATCAGGAGTTCCCACGTGTCCGCACAATTCATCACCGAAATCAAACGCACCCACGGCTGCGGCGAGCTGACCAAGGAGATGGTCGGGGCCGAGGTGGTGCTGATGGGTTGGGGTATGCGCCGCCGCGACCACGGCGGCCTGATCTTCGTGGATCTGCGCGACCGCACCGGCATCTGCCAGGTGGTCTTCAACCCCGAGCACGCCGGCGGCTCCCACGAGGCGGCCCACGCCATCCGCAGCGAGTATTGCCTGGCGCTCCGGGGCAAGGTCAGGCTCCGGCCCGAGGGCCAGGAGAACGAGAAGCTCTCCACCGGATGGATCGAGGTCTTCGTGGAGCAGTTCGAAATATTGAACCCCAGCCAGACCCCGCCCTT
>JAIWNN010000009.1 GCA_020216805.1 Desulfarculus sp.
CATGCTGGAGGAGTGGATCGAGGTCAACGAGACCGCGCGCCTGCGCCACCGCTACCTGGACCTGCGCCGGCCGGAAATGTACCGGAACCTCTTGCTGCGCCACCAGGCCGCCCAGGCCGCCCGGGCCCATCTCAACGCCCACGGATTCCTGGAGGTGGAGACCCCCTTCCTGACCCGCTCCACCCCCGAGGGCGCGCGCGACTTCTTGGTTCCCAGCCGCCTGGCCCGAGGATCGTTCTACGCCCTGCCCCAGTCGCCCCAGCTTTTCAAACAGCTCCTGATGGTGGGGGGGGTGGAGCGCTACTATCAGATCGCCCGCTGCTTCCGCGACGAGGACCTGCGCGCCGACCGCCAGCCGGAGTTCACCCAGATCGACCTGGAGATGAGCTTCGTCTGCGAGGAAGACGTCATGGCGCTGACCGAGGGTCTGGTGGCGGCCATCTGCCAGGCCATGGGCCGCCAGATGCCCCTGCCGGTGCCGCGCCTGACCTACGCCGAAGCCGTCGCCCGCTATGGCCTGGACGCCCCGGACCTGCGCTTCGGCCTGGAACTGGTGGACGTGGCCGACCTGGTGGCCGACGCCGAATTCAAGCTCTTCCGCGAGGCGGCCGAAAGGGGCCTGGTGATCAAGGCCATCAACGGCAAAGGCATGGCCGGGCTGTCACGCAAGGACCTGGACGACCTGACCGGCTTCGTGGCCGGCTACGGGGCCAAGGGCCTGGCCTGGGTCAAGCTCAAGGAAAACCTGGAGTGGCAGTCGCCCATCGCCAAGTTCTTCAGCCCCGGCCATCAGGAGCGCATCAACCAACGCCTGGGGGCCCAGGAGGGGGATATCTTCTTCTTCGGCGCCGACGCCGCCAAGGTGGTGCACGAGTCCCTGGGCCGGCTGCGCCTGGAGTTGGCCCGGCGCTTCCAGTTGGCCGATCCGGCGGCGCTGTGCTTCTGCTGGGTCACCGACTTCCCGATGCTGGAGTGGGACGCCCAGGAGAAGCGCTGGAACGCCATGCACCACCCCTTCACCTCGCCCCGGCCCCAGGACCTGGAACTGTTGGCCACCGATCCGGGTCGGGTCCTGGCCCGGGCCTACGACATCGTGCTCAACGGCACCGAGGTGGGCGGCGGCAGCATCCGCATCCATCGCTCCGACGTGCAGCAAAAGGTTTTCGCCGCCTTGAACCTGGGCGAGGACGAGGCGCGGGAGAAGTTCGGATTCCTAATGGAGGCGCTCAGTTACGGGGCTCCGCCTCACGGTGGTCTGGCGGTGGGCTTCGACCGTCTGGTGGCCATCCTGGCCGGCCAGAGTTCCATCCGCGAGGTCATCGCCTTCCCCAAGACCCAAAAAGGGGCCTGCCCCCTGACCGGCGCCCCGGGCCCGGTGGACCAGGTGCAACTGCTGGAGTTGGGTATCAGAGTGGAAAAGGCGGGTTAACCGCCCAATTTTTCTGCTTGCAAAGCGGTTGACAGTCAGTAAGATTCGTGCCTAGAATTGACCCTGGAGACGGGGATGATGTAAAGCCCCGTGCATGGAATGCGGCTGGTATCACGGAGCGAACGCAGGCCATTGAAGCGTCGTGCCGGGTTTTAGTTTTTTTGGTCCGACGGTAACTGGGAAGGAGGGTTTCTTAATGAGGAAGCTGGTGAAAGTGTTCCCCTGGATTGCCGTGGTGGTCGCGCTGGGCCTGCTCAGCGGATGCGCGGCGGTTTGCGGTACGGACGAGCAACCCAAGGTGGCTCCGCCCCCGCCGCCCAAGAAGTGGGAGGGCGCTCCCAAGCCGATGACCGAGGCCCCGGCCCCGGCCCCGGCCCTGCCCACCACCTACACGGTGGAGAAGTGCGACGACCTGTGGAGCATCGCCGCCAAGCCGCAGATCTACCAGGATCCGTTGCTGTGGCCCTGCATCTTCAACGCCAACAAGGACAAGATCAAGAACGCCAACAAGCTGAAGGTGGGCATGGTCCTGTCCATTCCCCGGGACCTGACCGACGCGCAGAAGGCCGAGTGCCGCAAGCAAGCCGGCAAGTTCCCGAAGTACGTGGTTCCCAAGGGCGCCAAGCGTTACTGCCCGCCCAAGTAGGAGCCAGCCGGGGATGGCACCGCCACCCGCGGCGCCCTCCCCGAGTCGACCCAGCATGAATCGGGGAGGGGCACCCAGCCGGGTGCCCCTCCTTGATTTCGGCCAGTCCCTAGCTGGGCCATGCCGACTCGCCGTCCACTCCTATCCTCGGACCGCCCGATATCACCAAAGGCGGCCCGTGGCACCACGGCTCTTTAATTATAAGGCAATCCGCCTGGAACCCAGGCCGGCGCCCGCGCGCTGATACCCTTAGCCATGAAAGATGAACGCCATGTCCAGATGGAATCCCCGACGCAGGCTCTTGGACCACGTCCATCAGGATCAATTCGTGCGCCTGGAGCAGACCTCCGAGCCGCAATTGCTGCGCAACGTCTTCCCCTACACCGAGGTCTGCCGCATCGACTTCGACCATAAAATCCAGCCGCTGGAACCGGCGGAGGAGATGCAGATCACCGACACCACCTTCCGGGACGGCCAACAGGCCCGCCCGCCCTACAAGGTGGAGCAGATCGTCGCCTTATACGACATGATGCACCGGCTTTCCGGCCCCAAGGGCATCCTGCGTCAATGCGAGTTCTTCCTCTACAGCCAGCGCGACCGCGAGGCGGTGGAGAAATGCCAGGCCCTGGGCCATCGCTTCCCGGAGATCACCGGCTGGGTCCGGGCCAACACCGAGGAGCTCAAGACGGTCAAGGAGATGGGGATCAAGGAGACCGGCATCCTCACCTCGGTCAGCGACTACCACATCTTCCTCAAGCTGGGGCTGGACCGCCAGACCTGCCTGGACAAATACCTGGCCGTGGTCAAGGAGGCCCTGTCCATGGGCGTGGTGCCCCGCTGCCACATGGAGGACGTCACCCGGGCCGACATCTACGGCTTCGTGGTGCCGTTCGCCATCGAGCTGACCAAGCTGCGCGAGGAGTCGGGGGTTCCGATCAAGATCCGCCTGTGCGACACCATGGGTTACGGCGTCACCTACCCCGGCGCGGCCCTGCCCCGCTCGGTGCCCAAGCTGGTCCGCGCCATGATCGATGACGCCGGTGTTCCGGGAAAACTTCTGGAATGGCACGGACATAACGATTTCTATAAGGTGCTGATCAACGCCACCACCGCCTGGCTCTACGGCTGCGGCTCGGTCAACGGCTCCCTGCTGGGCTTTGGCGAGCGCACCGGCAACACCCCGGTGGAGGCCCTGGTCATCGAGTACATCGCCCTGCGCGGCAAGGACGATGGCATGGACACCCGGGTCATCACCGAGATCGCCGAATACTTCGAAAAAGAGATCGGTTACCGCATCCCGCCGGCCACCCCCTTCGTGGGCCGCGACTTCAACAGCACCAGCGCCGGCATCCACGCCGACGGTCTGATCAAGAACCCGGAGATCTACAACATCTTCGACACCGAACTGATCCTGGGCCGGCCCTACACCATCGCCATCACCGACAAGTCCGGCGCGGCCGGCATCGCCCACTGGGTCAACCAGCGCCTCAAGCTGGCCGAGGAGCGCAAGGTGGACAAGCGCCACCCCGGCGTGCAGAAGATCTACAAGTGGGTCAAGGAGCAGTACGACGGCGGCCGCCTGACCACCATCGGCAACACCGAGTTGGAGGTGGTGGCGCGTAAGTACCTGCCGCAACTGTTCCTCTCGGAGTTCGACCGCTTGAAGGACCGGGCCAAGCAGTTGGCCATGAGCCTGGGCACCGAGCTGACCAGCCGCCCCGAGCTCAAGACCATGGCCCCGGCCTTGATCGAACCGCTGCTGGAGGATTTTTTGGAGAAGAACCCCTTCATCCAATTCCTCTACGTGGTCAACAACAATGGCTACAAGATCACCCGCAACATCACCCATATCACCGACAAGGCCAAGTACGGCCGGGCCAGCCTGGAGGTGGACTTCAGCGACCGCGACTGGTTCGTGGAGCCAATGAAGGACGGCAAGGTCCATGTCAGCGAGTTCTACACCAGCAGAATCACCGGCGCGCTGTGCATGACCGTCAGCGGCCCGGTGCGCGACGACGACGAGCAGATCATCGGCGTGCTGGGCGCGGATATCCGCTTCGAGGATCTGGCCAAGATGGACGCCGAGGATGGGGACAAGGAATGACCGATCCCGAAGTCCCCGAGAGAATGCGACCGAGGGGCTCGGCCGCGTCTGGCCTAAATTGTGCCCCAAGGCTCTTGACAGGGTTGGTGGTCCGATTTATGCTGCCAAGGCATTTGGGAGTGTGAAATACCTAGCGCCGGCGGAGGGTTGCCCCTGCGGTCCGGCCCGTCAAAGAGGAGGAAAAAGTCTTGGCCGAAATCAAAGCACCCATGGGCGGTAAGGTTATCAAGATCTCGGTGAACGTGGGCGACAGCATCTCCGAGGACGACGAGGTGGCCGTGCTGGAGGCCATGAAGATGGAAATGCCCATCCTGTGCGAGGAGGATGGCACCGTGGCCGAGATCAAGGTCAGCCCTGGCCAGACCGTCGAGGCCGAGCAGGTGTTGCTGGTCCTGAAGTAACCACTTCCGATCGTCACCATGGCGTTCTGCCGTGGGCCGCGGAGGGAGTCATCCCGCGCGGCCCACGGCTTTTGGGCCCGGGGTGTTTTTCCCCGCCCGTCCGGCGCTGCACTGGGGTCTTATCTCCATAGCATCAAATGTGTTATAAACGACAGACGTGGTCGCCGCGGTGGGGCTTGGCGGCCGCATCTCCCGTGAATCCTGGCCTGAGTTTGGAACCCGGAGGTTAGGGGGCGCCAGCGCTCCCCGGCTGGCCCCGACCCGCGCCCCGGCCCGGTCGGCGCATCCGCAAACGCCCGGACCTTGCCCCTCGGCGTCCGGGCCCAGGGAGGCAGGCATGAGCAAACAGCTCACCACGCGCGAAAAGTTGGAGCAGCTCAGGACCCTGAACCAGCAGGCGGACCTGGGTGGTGGCGAAAAGCGCATCGCGGCCCAGCACGAAAAGGGCAAGCTCACCGCGCGCGAACGTATCACCGCCCTGTTGGACGAGGGCAGCTTCGAGGAGCTGGACCGCTTCGTGGTCCACCGCTGTCACGAGTTTGGCATGGACAAGCAGAAGATCCTGGGCGATGGGGTGGTGACCGGGTATGGCACCATCGACAGCCGGCCGGTCTTCGTCTTCAGCCAGGATTTCACCGTCTTCGGCGGATCGCTCTCCGGCCCCTTCGGCGAGAAGGTCTGCAAGGTCATGGATCTCGCGGTCAAGGCCGGCGCGCCGGTGATCGGCCTCAACGACTCCGGCGGCGCGCGCATCCAGGAGGGCGTCATCTCCCTGGGCTCCTACGGCGAGATCTTCCGGCGCAACGTGCTCTCCAGCGGCGTGGTGCCCCAGATCAGCGCCATCATGGGCCCCTGCGCCGGAGGCGCGGTCTATTCGCCGGCCATCACCGACTTCATCTTCATGGTCGACCAGACCAGCTACATGCACATCACCGGTCCCCAGGTCATCAAGACCGTCACCGGCGAGGAGGTCACCAGCGAGACCCTGGGCGGGGCCAAGATCCACAACCAGCGCTCCGGCGTGGCCCAGTTCATCGCCAAGAACGACCAGGAGTGCCTGGCCGACATCCGCAAGCTGTTGAGCTACCTGCCCTCCAACTGGGAGCAGCGCCCGCCGGAGAAGCTCTCCGCCGACAGCGCCGAGCGCACCAACCCCGAGCTCAACGAGTTCATCCCCGACAACTCCAAGGCCCCCTACGACATGAAGAAGCTGATCAAGACCGTGGTGGACACCGGCAGCTTCTTCGAGGTGGCCAAGCACTTCGCCAAAAACATGATCACCGCCTTCGCCCGCATGGGCGGCATGGTGGTGGGCGTCGTGGCCAACAACCCCATGTTCCTGGCCGGTTGCCTGGATATCGACGCCAGCCGCAAGTGCGCCCGTTTCGTGCGCTTCTGCGACGCCTTCAACATCCCGGTGGTCACCTTCGTGGACGTGCCCGGCTTCCTGCCCGGCATCCAGCAGGAATACGGCGGCATCATCACCCACGGCTCCAAGGTCATCTACGCCTACTGCGAGGCCACGGTGCCCCTGATCACGGTCATCACCCGCAAGGCCTACGGCGGGGCCTACGACGTGATGGGCTCCAAACACCACGGCGCGGACGTCAACTTCGCCTACCCCACCGCCGAGATCGCGGTGATGGGCCCCGAGGGCGCGGTCAACATCATCTTCCGCAAGGAGATCGACCAGGCCGAGGACAAGCAGGCGGCCTACCTGGATCTGGTGGACCAGTACCGGGCCCGCATCGCCAGCCCCTACCGCGCCGCCGAACTGGGCTACATCGACGAGATCATCGAGCCCCAGGACACCCGACGCAAGATCATCCGGGCCCTGACCGCGCTCAAGAACAAGCGCACCTTCCGCCCGGTGCGCCGCCACGGCAACGTTCCCCTGTAGACCGGCCCACCCCCAACCAGCCAACCAACTCCCCCCGCGGGGAGCAAGGAGGGACCGATGAGCGATTTCGCGGAAAAGCTCAAGGCCTGGCAGGCCAAGGTGGACAAGTTGGCCGCCAAGCACCCGGAGCGCAAGCCCCAGTTCACCACCATCAGCGGGCTGCCGGTGGACCGCCTCTACCTGCCCGAGAACCCCGGCGAGGACTACGCCGCCAAGCTGGGCCTTCCCGGTGAGTACCCCTTCACCCGAGGGGTGCAGCCCACCATGTATCGCGGCCGCTTCTGGACCATGCGCCAGTACGCCGGTTTCGCCTCCGCCGCCGAGTCCAACCGGCGCTACCGCTATCTGCTGGAGCAGGGCCAGACCGGGCTCTCGGTGGCCTTCGACCTGCCCACCCAGATCGGCTACGACGCCGACCACGACATGGCCCGGGGCGAGGTGGGCAAGGTGGGGGTGTCCATAAGCTCGCTCAGGGACATGGAGATCCTCTTCGACCAGATCCCGCTGGACAAGGTCTCCACCTCCATGACCATCAACGCCCCGGCCGGCATCCTGCTGGCCATGTACATCGCGGTGGCCGAGAAGCAGGGTGTCAAGCCCGACCAGTTGCGCGGCACCATCCAGAACGACATCCTCAAGGAATACTCCAGCCGCGGCACCTACATCTTCCCGCCCAAGCCCTCCATGCGCATCATCACCAACATCTTCGCCTATTGCGCCGCGGAAGTGCCGCAGTGGAACACCATCAGCATCAGCGGCTACCACATCCGCGAGGCCGGCAGCACCGCGGTGCAGGAAGTCGCCTTCACCCTGGCCAACGGCCTGGCCTACGTCAAGGCGGCGGTGGAGGCCGGCCTGGACGTGGACGCCTTCGGCCCCCGCCTGTCCTTCTTCTTCAACGCCCACCTGGACTTCCTGGAGGAAGTCGCCAAGTACCGCGCCGCCCGTCGGCTCTGGGCCCGGCTGATGAAGGAGCGCTTCGGGGCCAAGGACCCGCGCTCGCTGATGGTGCGCTTCCACACCCAGACCGCCGGTTGCAGCCTCACCGCCCAGCAGCCGGCCAACAACATCGTGCGGGTGGCCTTCCAGGCCATGAGCGCGGTGCTGGGCGGCACCCAGAGCCTGCACACCAACTCCATGGACGAGGCGCTCTCCCTGCCCACCACCGAGGCGGTGACCATCGCCCTGCGCACCCAGCAGATCATCGCCTACGAAACCGGCGTGGGCGACACCATCGACCCCCTGGCCGGCAGCTACTACGTGGAGCGCCTCACCGACGAGATCGAGCGCCAGGCCGAGGAATACATCAAGAAAATCGACGAGATGGGCGGCGCCCCCGAGGCCATCGAGCGCGGCTTCGTCCAGCGCGAGATCCAGCAGTCGGCCTACGACTATCAGAAGGCCATCGAGTCTGGCGAGCGGGTGGTGGTGGGCATGAACAAGTTTGTCACCAAGGAGCCCTTCACCGGCAAGCTCCTGCGGGTGGACCCCCAGGTGCGCGAGGACCAGGCCGCCGCCCTGGCCAAGCTGCGGGCTGAGCGCGACCAAGCCGCCGTGGACCAGGGCCTGGCCGCCCTGAAGGCCGCCGCCCAGGACGACAGCAACCTGATGCCCCACTTCCTGGCCTGCGTCCGGGCCTACGCCACCCTGGGCGAAATCTGCGACACCCTGCGCGGCGTCTTCGGCGAATACCGCGCTCCGAGCACTATTTAGGAGAAGAGAG
Organism: Desulfarculus sp.; assembly: GCA_020216805.1. Lineage (GTDB taxonomy): Bacteria > Desulfobacterota > Desulfarculia > Desulfarculales > Desulfarculaceae > JACRDC01. Next base: position 8,204 of record JAIWNN010000009.1, read on the forward strand.
TGGGGGAATCCTTTTTGCTGCGCAAAAAGGGTTCCCCCACACCCCCTCCGAAAAAAGCGCGCGATGCGCTGCGCGCATCGCGGCTGGGGGGTGGGTGGAGAGGGAAGCAATGCCGGGCCAGTTGAAAAGCCCGTAAAGTTTTTTGGGAGGGGGGTCCGGGGGGGCCCTTTTGTTCACAAAAGGGTCCCCCCCGGCCGCCGCCCCCAAAGGAGGTTCCAGATGCGCAAGATACGCGTATTGGCGGCCAAGCCGGGGTTGGATGGTCACGACCGGGGGATCAAGGTGATCGCGGCGGCGTTGCGCGACGCGGGCATGGAGGTGATCTACACCGGGCTGCGCCAGACGCCGGAGCAGATCGTGGCCGCGGCGGAACAGGAGGACGTGGACGTGATCGCCCTGAGCGTGCTTTCCGGGGCGCACGACTACCTGTTCCCCAAGGTGATGGAGCTGATGCGGGCCAAGGGTTTGGACGACGTGCTGGTGATCGGCGGCGGCATCATCCCGGAGGAGGACATCCCGGGTCTGAAATCGGTCGGCATCGCCGAGGTCTTCGGCCCGGGCACCGCCACCACGGCCATCGTGGACTACATCACCGCCAACCTGAAACGCCAGGTTTAGCCTCTCGCCTTTTTGGGAGGGGGTGCGGGGGAACCCTTTTTCGGCACGAAAAAGGGTTCCCCCGCAATTACTTTCTTCCCTCTCCCTACCCTTCCCTCGCCAGGGCCAGGCCTTGGCGCAAGGCGGCGTGATTGAGGGTCAGCTTGGGGGTGGGAAAGAGATCACCCAGGGCGGCGTCGATCTGCTCGGGGGTCAGGGGCACCAAGCCGGTGGCCAACAGCGCGCCCAGCATGACGAGGTTGGCCAGGATGGGGTTGCCCAGTTGGCTGGCGGCGGCGGTGGCGGGCAGCCAGTAGAGGCGTCCGCAGAGTCCGGCCAGGGTGTTCTTCAGCTCCTCGGGCGTGGGGTAGCGTTCCTGGCCGGCCAGCACCCCCAGGGGCGGCAGGGGCCGGTCGTTGGTGATGACCGTGACTCCGGGGTGGCCGTAGGTGGGCAGGACCCGCAGGGCCTCCAGGGGTTCCAGGCTGACGATGGCGTCGGCCCGGTTCTCGGGGATCAGCGGCCCCAGGGTGCCGGAGGCGCTGACCCGCACCTGGGAGAGCACCGCGCCGCCGCGCTGGGACAGGCCGTAGGTCTCGCCCACGGTGACCGAGTAGCCCGCGGCCAGGAAGGCCCGGCCCAAAACCTGGCTCATGAGCACGTTGCCCTGGCCGCCCACGCCGGTGATGACGATGCCCAGGGGATCGTTGCTGAGCGCCTTCATGCCGCCGCCTCCCCCTCGCCCTCGGCCAGGATGGCTCCGGCCGGGCAGATCTGCCGGCAGACCCCGCAACCCACGCAGACCACCTCGTCGATGGCCGCGCGGCCGGACTTTTCGTCATAATAGAGCCCCGGACAGCGGAAGACCCGGCTGCAGAAGCGGTTGCATCCGCAGGCCTCGCCCCGGCACTTGGCGGGATCGATGCGCATTTTGTAGGGGTGCCCGCCGCGCCGGCCTTGGACCAGGGCGCAGACCCGGCGCAGGATCAGGACCTTGAGCCCGCCCTGGCGCACCGCGTTGTAGATCGCGGCCTGGGTGGCCTCCAGGTCGTAGGGGTCGGCCACCTCCACCGTGAGGCCCAGGCCGCGACAGACTTGTTCCAGTTCCACCGCCTGGCCGGCCTGACCGCTGGCGGTTAGGCCGGTGCCGGGGTGGGGTTGGAACCCGGTCATGGCGGTGGCCGAGTTGTCCAGGATTAT
>JAIWNN010000010.1 GCA_020216805.1 Desulfarculus sp.
CAGCAGGTAATCGCTCCGGTTCCAACGGGCGTTGACCAGGGCCGGCAGCCCGGCGTGATAAAAGGTGCTGTCACCCACCACCGCCACCACCGGCTGGTCGAAGCCCTGGGGCTTGAGCTGGCCCAGACCCGAGGCCACCCCCAGGCCGGAGCCCATGCAGTGCACCGAGTTGACCCGCATAAAGCCGGTGGGCCGGTGGCCCAGGGTGTAGCAGCCGATGTCGCCGCTGACGATGCCCTGGCGGCCGTCCAGGGCCAGGGCCTGTTTGATGGCCCAGAAGCTGGCCCGGTGGGGGCAGCCCGGGCAGAAGCCCACCTCGCGGATGGGGGCCAGGGCCTCCACCGCCGCCCGGGCCCGCTCCAAATAGCCGGCCTCGGCCGAGCGCCAGGAGCCGCCCAGGCAGCCGACCAGGGCGGTGGCCATCAGGCCCGGGGTCAGCTCGCCCACCTCGGGCAGGCTTCCCTCCGCCTTGCCATGGAAGCGTTTGGCGACCAGCTCCCCGCCCTGCTGGGCGGCCCAGGCCTTGACCTCGGTCTCGATGAAGGGATCGATCTCCTCGGCGAAGAGCACCTGCTTCGCGCCGGCCAGATGCCGCGCCAAGATCTCGGTGGGCAGGGGCCAGGTCCCGGCCAGTTGGACCAGCCCCACCCGCTCTTCCGCGCCCACCAGGCCGATGGCCTCCCGGGCGTAGAGCGCCGAGGATCCCGAGGCCACCACCACCAGCTCGGGCTGGTCCGGGCCCTGGTATTGATTGATTCCGGCCCGGGCCACGAGTTGGCCGGCCTTGTGGAGTTTCTGTTTCATGATCCGGTGCCGGGGCACCACCGGCAGGGTGACCCAGCGCTGGGCCGGATCGTTGGGATCCCAGTGGGGCCGGGGCCGGCCGGCGGGCAACTCGCCCGGGGTCACCGCCGCCCGGGTGTGGCTCAGGCGGCTGAGCGAGCGCAACACCACCAGTTGGCCTAGGTTTTCGCTGAGCTCGAAGGCGAACTTCATCAGTGCCAGGCATTGGGCCGGAGTGGCCGGCTCCAACAGGGGCAGGTCGGCCAGGCGGGCCACGAAGCGGGCGTCCTCCTCGTTGGTGGAGGAGACCCCGGAGGGGTCGTCGCAGGTGACCAAGACCAGCCCGCCCCGGCAGCCGCTGATGGCCAGGTTGTGGATGAAGTCCAGGCAGACGTTGACCCCGTTCTGCTTCATGGAGGCCAGGCCGCGCAGCCCGGCGAAGCTGGCGGCGGCGGCCGACTCCAGGGCCACCTTCTCGTTGGCCGACCACTCGGCGTGGAAGCCGGCGCTCTGGGCCGAGTCGGCCAGGCTTTCCAGGATCTCGCTGCTGGGGTTGCCGGGATAGGCGGCGGCCAGGGCCACCCCCGCCTCCAGGGCCCCCCGGGCCAGGGCCTGGTTGCCCTGCAACAACACCGCCACCCCCGGGGTCAAATGGGTCAGGTCACTCATGGCGGCGCTCCTTTCCGGCCGCGAGGCCGCGCTGACGCTTGGCCTCGGCCGCGCCGCGGAGATGGCCCCGGGTCTCCTCGGGCAGGGGCCGGGTCTCCACCAGGCCCCGGGCCAGGGCCTCGGACCAGAGCCGCTCGCCCCCGACGCTGCGCACCAGCACCGTGTTCCAGCCGGGTTGGCCCTCGGCCGCGCCCACCGAGATATCCGCCGCCTCGGCGGTCAGGTCCGGGCAGAGGGAGCAACCGGCCAGCACGGCGGGCCGGATGTGGTCCAGGGGAATCTGGCGGGCGCCGTCGGGCAGGGTCAGCTCCAGGACCCCGGCCGGCGGGGGCGGAAAGTCCGCCCGCAGGATGGGTTGGTCCACGCCGGCCTGGTTCAGGACCGCCCGCAGGCGGCGCAGGTCCAGGTTCAGGGTGCAAAAAAGGCCGATCACCAGTTGGAGCCGGTCAGCGGCGGGATAGTTGGGATGGCCGCGCAGGGCCCGGGCGGCCCAGACCTGGCAGGGTAGCCCCACCACCCCCACCGGGTGGGCGGCGTCATCGCCAAGAGCTTGATTCAGTTGCATGAGCCCCGCGCCGGCGGCATAGATGGAGCCGGCGGCGGCCAGCACCCCGGCCCGGTCGGTGACCCGCACGCCCTCGGGCGCGCCCTCCAGCCCGGCCTGGGTCAGGACCATCTCCCCCACCAGGCCGGTCTCCAGGGCCAGGGCGGCCAGGGTGCTGACCACCCCGCCGTATTGGGCCTGACCGGCCAGATCGGCGGCGGTGGTCCGGGCCCAGCAGGCCTGGCGCACCGGACCCAGCTCGGGCCACCAGGGGGCGTCGGAGGTCTGGGCCAGGTCCTGGCGGCGGGCCTCGGGGCCGGGGACGATGGCCTGGGGGCAGAGATCCAGGCAGCGGCCGGAATCCAGACCGCAGGCATCCGGCGCGGCCACCCGGCCGTCATGAAAGACGAGATGGGGGCACAAGCCCAGGCAGGCCCCACAGGCCACGCACAAGCCCTGGTCGAGCACCTCGGCCCTCAGGCGCGCCAGGCCGCCTCCGGGCGGCGGGGCGGATGCAGCGGCGGGGGAGTTGGCCATGGCGCTTCTCCCGATGGCGCGCGCCAGGGGGAGAGCCGGGGGCGGCGCCGTCATTTTTCGTGACCATCGCGTTACATGAATCAAGATGGCCACCGGCGCGCCCCCCGGGAGGGGAATCACGCCAACGGCCCACCGTTTTCAGCTGTAGCAGGGCCCGGATCAAAAAGCAACTGTCCTGCCCCCACCCATGGGGTCGGCCGAAAAACCGCTTGTCAGGCGAGGCGCTTGCTTTATAATTGTCGGAGTCGTGAAGCCCTTTGGGCGGATCGGCCCCCGAGGCGGCGGGAGCGTGTCCCTGGGGCCTCGGGAGGAGCGAGCGGGCATAACTCAGCTGGCAGAGTGCAAGCTTCCCAAGCTTGAAGTCGCGGGTTCGATCCCCGTTGCCCGCTCCAGTACCTTGAACCTTTTTCCGCCGCCCGGCAGGAGGAACGCGGGGTGCCGCGTGCTTCCCTGGCGGGGTTGTCCCTTTTTGAGGGGGCCGGTTTCGCCATCCTCCGGCGCGACCCGGCTTGCTTCGATTAGTGGACCCGATCTGATCTGGCCGGCTCTTCTGGGCCCATGCGACGCGCGGACAGATTCGAACGGTCCACGGCTCCGCCCGCTGGCGGGGTCCGCGCCCCCGGGCTATGCCCTGGGCGCGGGAAGGGCGCTGGATTTAATTGGGATGACCCAGGCCAAGACCGACAAGGGCGCGGATTTGGAAGCCAGGTTGCACGACCTGTTGGAGCCGGTGGTCCGCTCCGAGGGTCTGATCCTGGTGGAACTGCAGTTTCGCAGCGAGGGCGGGGGCCAGGTACTGCGGCTTTACGTGGACCGGCCCGAGGGCGGGGTGAGCCTGGACGAATGCGCCCAGGTCAGTCGCCAGGCCAGCGATTTGCTGGACGTTGAGGACCTCATTCCCGGCCGCTACCGGCTGGAGGTGAGCTCCCCGGGACTCACCCGCCGGCTCAAGACCGCGCGCGATTTCGAGATGTTCGCCGGCCGTCCGGTGCGGGTGATGCACCTGGACGAGGCCGGCAAGAGCCGCACCGTGTTGGGGGTGCTCAAGGGCCTGATGGGCGAGGACGTTCTGGTGGAGTCCGAGGGACGCACCCGGGCCATCGCCTTGGCCAGGGTCACCAAGGCCAACCTGGCCTTGAAGGTCTAGGGCCGAGCGGCGGGGACGGCCCGCGCCGGTCGAGACGATTGAGGCCCCGCGGGGCGCTGACAGACATAGGTTGCCGGGAGAGCGGTTGCCAATGAGCGAACTGAAGAGGATGATCGACCAGGTGGCCAGGGAGAAGGGCCTGGATCGCGAGATCCTGATCAACACCCTGGAAGAGGCCATGCGTTCGGCCGCGCGGCGCAAGCTGGGCTCCAAGGTCGAGGTGGACGTGGCCTACAACGACGACCTGGGCGAGGTGGAGGTCTTCGAATTCAGGGAGGTGGTCGATCAGATCACCGACCCGGAGACCCAGATCAGCCTCAAGCAGGCTCACAAGCTCGACCCCGACTGCGAGGTGGGCGATGAGCTGGGCGTGAAGGTGGACACCGGCGACTTCGGCCGCATCGCCGCCCAGAGCGCCAAGCAGGTCATCATCCAACGCATGAAGGACGCCGAGCGCGACATCATCTTCGAGGACTTCAAGGACCGCAAGGGCGAGATCATCCACGGCATCGTGCAGCGTTTCGACAAGGGCGCCATCATCGTCAACCTGGGCCGCACCGAGGCCGTCTTGCCCCCGCGCGAGCAGGTTCCCCGCGAGGGCTACCGCCCCGGCGACCGCATCCGGGCCTACGTCCTGGACGTCAAGCGCATCAGCCGCGGCCCTCAGATCATCCTCTCCCGCACCCACCCCGGTTTCATCCAGGCCCTGTTCGAGCTGGAGGTGCCAGAGATCGCCGAGGGCATCGTCACCGTGGAGGGGGTGGCCCGGGAGCCGGGCAGCCGCACCAAGTTGGGAGTCAGCAGCCGGGACCGCGACGTGGACCCGGTGGGGGCCTGCGTGGGCATGAAGGGCTCGCGAGTCCAGGCGGTGGTGCAGGAGCTGCGGGGCGAGAAGATCGACATCATCGCCTACGACGAGGACCCGGCCCGCTACGTGGTCAACGCCCTGGCCCCGGCCGAGATCAGCCGGGTGGTGGTGGACGAGGTCAACCAGACCATGGAGGTCATCGTGGCCGACGAGATGCTCTCGCTGGCCATCGGCCGCCGGGGGCAGAACGTGCGCCTGGCCAGCAAGCTGACCGGCTGGAAGATCGACGTCAAGAGCGAATCCAAGTACGGTGAATCCCTGCGCGACGGCTACCGCTCCCTGTTGGACGTGGTGGGCGTCAGCGATGTGGGCGCCGACACCCTGTTCCAGGCGGGTTATGGCTCGGCCGAGGCCCTGGCCGACGCCGACGCCGGCGACCTGGCCGCCCTGCCGGGCATCGACCAGGCCCGGGCCGAGGGTTTGATCAGTGACGCGCGGGCCTATCTGGACCAGCGGGTGACCAACGCCCAAGCCGCGGCTCCCGCGGCCGTTTTCAAGCCGGCCGCGGAAGAGGCCGCGACGACCGAGGAGTCCCCGGCCCAGGACGAGGCCGACCCGTCCTGATGGCCGCCCGGGGGGCCAAGGCCGCGCCGATTCGCACCTGCGTGGCCTGCCGCCAGCGCCGGCCCCAGGCCGAACTGTTGCGCCTGGCCCAGGGACCGCAGGGCTGGCAGGCCGATCCCCGCCGCCGGCTGCCGGGACGCGGGGTGTATGTCTGCCCGCGCCAGGCGTGCCTGGACACCCTGGCCCAGGGCCAGGCGACCCTGCGGGGATTCCGCGAGACGCCCCCGCGTCAGGCCCTGGCCCGGCTGGCCGCCGAGCCGGGCCTGCGGGCTCTCTTGAGTCCGGGCGACAACGATTTGAACCGGGTTTGAAGGCCGCGCCAACGGCCGCGATATCATACATGCTGTCCAGGCAAGGCAGGGGAGCGAACCCAACGGGCCGCCCCAGCCTGGTCAAGCGCCCAGGAGATGGTGGATGGCCAAATTGCGGGTCTATGAGCTGGCCAAGGAGCTCAAGCTGGATAACAAGGATCTGGTCCGGCAGCTCATCGAGTTGGGCCTGGATGTGCGCAACCACATGAGCGTCATCAGTCCGGAGGAGGCCCAGGTGGTGCGCGACCGCCTCAAGGAGGAGCGCTCCGAGGTGGTGGAGGAGAAGCGGGTCACCACCCAGGTCATCCGCCGCCGCCGCCGCCAGGTGGAGAGCGAGGAGGCCGAGGCTGAAATGCCGGAGGTCGCCCTCAAGGAGGCCCCGGCCGCCGCCGCGCCCCGGGAGGATCTGGCGGAACCGGCGCAGATAGGCGCCCCGTCCGAGCCCGAGCCCCAGCCCGAACCCCCGGCCGCCCAGGTCCCGGAGCCAGAGACCGTTCCGCCGGAGCCCGAGCCCACGCCGACGGTGGTCGCCGCGGAAGAGACCGCGCCCGCGGCCGTGCAACCTCCCCCGCTCAGTCCCGCGCCTGCGGCCCCGGAGCCCGGGCCCGCCCCCAGCCTGGAGACCGTCCCCGAACCCGAACCTCGGCCCGAGCCCCAGCCCGAACCCCCTGTGGAGGCCAAGACCGTGCCCCCGGCCGCTACCACCGCCCAACCACCGGAGCTCCAAGCCACGGCTCCGGAGATGGCCCCCACTCTGACCGAGGCCCAGGCCGCGCCTGTCGCGCCCGCCACGCTGGAATCCACGCTCGAGCTCAAGGTTGAGGATCATCCACCCCAGCGGCGCGAGAGCCGGCCCAGCCCGCCCCAGGTCTCGCGTCCGGATGCCAAACCACCGGCCGCTCCGGCCGGTCCAGCGGGGCAGGTCGGTCCCGGCCAGCGCCAGGAGGCGCGCCCCGAGGCGGCCAAGGCGCCCAAGCGCTCGGTGGTGGACATGCCGGCCCGCATCATCAGCCGCCCCACCCAACCGGTGGCCCCCCCCACCGAGAAACGCCAGTACGAGCCCCCTCCGCGCGGCTACGAGCCCCGCCCCAGCCGTCCGCCGTCAGGCCCGGGCGGCTATCGCCCGGCGGCCCCGGCACCCGCTGACACCCCGCCACCGGAGCGCAGCGACGACAAGACCGGGCGGCGGCGCAAAAAGGGCAAGAAGACCGCCTCAATGCCCGATGACGAGATGCTGATGCGCAAGGCCGGCGCCGGCAAGCGCAAGGAGATCCTGGACAAGGCCGACCTCTACGACATGGACCGCCACGGTCGCGGCAAGCGCCGGGGCGCGCCGGTCAAAAAGAAAAAGACCGAGATCACCACCCCCAAGGCCATCAAGCGCCGGGTCAAGGTGGGCGAGGCCATCACCGTGGCCGAACTGGCCAAGCGCATGGGCGTCAAGTCGGCCGAGGTCGTCGGCCGCCTGATGCGCATGGGCATGATGCTCACCGCCAACCAGTCCCTGGATCTGGAGGACGCGGCCCTGGTGGCGGCGGAGTTCGGCTTCGAGATCGAACGGGTGGCCTTCGAGGAGGAAGGGCTGCTGGAGCAGGCGGTGGACCGTCCCGAGGACCTCAGGACCCGGCCTCCGGTGGTCACCATCATGGGCCACGTCGACCACGGCAAGACCTCGCTGCTGGACGCCATCCGGCGCACCAACGTGGCTGGTGGCGAAGCCGGCGGCATCACCCAGCACATCGGCGCCTACAATGTCCACCTGCCCCACGGCGGCCAGGTGGTCTTCCTGGACACCCCGGGCCACGCCGCCTTCACCCAGATGCGCGCCCGCGGCGCGCAGGTGACCGACGTGGTGGTCCTGGTGGTGGCCGCCGACGACGGCGTGATGCAGCAGACCAAGGAGGCCATCAGCCACAGCCGCGAGGCTGGGGTGCCCATCGTGGTGGCGGTCAACAAGATCGACAAGCCCGGGGCCGACCCCGCGCGGGTGCGCCGCGAACTGGCCGACCAGGGCCTGGTGCCCGAGGACTGGGGCGGCGACACCATCTACGTGGAGGTCTCGGCCAAGACCGGTCAGGGCATTGACACCCTGTTGGAGATGCTCCAGCTGCAGTCCGAGGTTCTGGAGCTGACCGCCAACCCCAACAAGGCCGCCAGGGGCCACATCCTGGAGGCGCGTCTGGACAAGGGACGCGGCCCGGTGGCCACGGTCTTGGTGCAGGAGGGCACCCTGAAAGCCGGCGACGCCTTTGTCTGCGGCGTCCACTCCGGGCGGGTGCGAGCGCTGTTTGACGACCTGGGCCGCCGAGTGGACGACGCCGGGCCGGCCATCCCGGTGGAGGTGCAGGGCTTCACCGGCGTGCCCGAGGCCGGCGACGAGTTCGTGGTGGTGGAAAACGACAAGGTCGCCAAGCAGATCGCCGAGCACCGCGCCATGAAGAAGCGCGAGGCCGAACTGAGCTCCCAGACCCGGCTGTCGCTGGAGGGCTTCTTCGAACAGATGAAGGAGGGCGCGGTCCAGGAACTGAAGCTGGTGGTCAAGGCCGACGTGCAAGGCTCGGTGGAAGCCATGGTGGACGCCCTGAACAAGCTGGGCAACGAGCAGGTGAAGGTCAACGTCATTCATTCGGCCACCGGCGCCATCACCGAGACCGACGTAATGCTGGCCTCGGCCTCCAACGCCATCATCATCGGCTTCAACGTGCGCCCCACCGGCAAGGTGACCGAGATCGCCGAGGCAGAGCACGTGGACATCCGTACCTACGACGTCATCTACCAGGTGATCGACGACGTCACCGCCGCCTTGACCGGCCTGCTGGCCCCGGTGATCCAGGAGGAGGTCCTCGGCCGCGCGGTGGTGCGCGAGACCTTCACCGTGCCCAAGGTGGGAACCATCGCCGGCTGCGCGGTCACCAGCGGCAAAGTGGAGCGCAACGCCCAGGCCCGTCTGCTGCGCGACGGAGTGGTGGTGGCCACCACCAAGCTGGCCTCCCTGCGCCGCTTCAAGGACGACGTCAAGGAGGTCCTCCAGGGCTACGAGTGCGGCATCGGCTTGGAGAACTACAACGACATCAAGGTGGGCGACGAGATCGAGGTCTACGTCACCCGCGAGGTCGCGGCCCAGTTGTAGCCGATGGTGGTGGGCGCGCTGACCATGACCCTGCACGTGGCCGATTCCGGCGGCCTGAAGACCAAGCGCAAGGTCGCGCGCGCGGTCATCGACCGGGTGCGGGCCAAGTTCAACGCCGCCGCCGCCGAGGTTGGCGGCCAGGACACCTGGCAGCGCCTGGAGCTGGGCTTCGCGGTCTGTGGCAACCAGACCGCCCACGTGCAGCGCCAGATGGACGAGATCGTCCGCTATGTGGAGCGCCTGGCCCTGGCCGAGATCACCGATTTGCGCCGGGAGTTGGTCCCGCTCAAGGACATGGCCTGGGCCCCGGCGGTCAATCCGCCCTGGGAAGACTGATGGGCACCCGCCGCACCGAGAGACTGGGGAACCTGATCCTGGCCGAGCTGGCCGACCTGCTCCTGAAGCGGGTCAAGGATCCCCGCCTGGCCGGCATGACCCTCACCGGGGTGGACGTGTCGCCGGACCTGTCCCAGGCCAAGATCTACTTCAGCCTGTTGGACGCCGGCCGGCGTGGCGAGGTGGAGGCTGGCTTCCAGGCCGCCGCTCCCTTCCTGCGCCGGGAGCTGGCCACCCGCCTGGCCATCAAGACCACTCCGCGCCTGGTGCTGGCCTACGACGCCTCGCTGGTTCGGGGGGCGGAGATGGAACGCCTGATCCGCCAGGTGCGCCAGGCCGATCAGGAGCAGGCCCAGGCTCGGGGCGACGCCCCCGAGGGCGAGGGCACGTCGTGAAGACGGTGGTGGCCCAGGCCCTGCGCGAAGCCGGGCGGGTGCTGGTCATGGCCCATCGCGATCCGGACGGCGACGCCCTGGGCTCGGTGCTGGGCCTGATGCATCTGCTGACCGCCAACGGCAAGCAGGCCCGCTGCCACATCAACGGCGCGGTGCCGCCCGAGTACGCCTTCCTGCCCGGCCTGGAGACCCTGGACCCGGGCCTGCCCGCGCCGGAGTGGCCGGAGTTGGTGGTGCTGCTGGACTGCCACGAGCCCGACCGCACCGGACCGGTGGCGGCCCCCTACCTGGAGGCCGCGCCCAGGGTGGCGGTGGTGGATCACCACCTGGGCGAGGCGACCTTCGGCGACCCGCGCTGGGTGGAGCCGGCCCAGGCCGCCACCGCCCAGATGGTGGCTGGCCTGGCGGCGGATTTGGGCTGGGCGATGACCCCCGCGGCGGCCACCTGCCTCTACACCGGGCTGGTCACCGACACCGGCCGCTTTTGCTATTCCAACACCACGCCACTGGTGTTGCGGGCGGCGGCGGACCTGGTGGAGGCCGGGGCCGATCCCTGGGCCATCACCCAGCGGGCCTACTCCACCAGCCTGGAGCGTTTGAAGCTTTTCGGCCGGGTGCTGGCCAGCCTGGAACTCTTGGCCGACGGACGCCTGGCCCTGGCCCGCGCCCGCCAGGCCGACCTGGATGATCTGGGCTGCCCGCCCAGCGACCTGGAC
>JAIWNN010000011.1 GCA_020216805.1 Desulfarculus sp.
CGCATCGTGGAGGAGTTGCGCGCCATCCGAGGGGTCGAGGTGGCGGCGCTGGTCAAGGAGACCGCCGAGGGCGGGGTCAAGGCCAGCCTGCGCTCGCGAGGGGCGGTGGACGTGGGGGCCCTGGCCCTGACCCTGGGCGGCGGGGGCCACAAGAACGCGGCCGGCGCGCGCCTGGCGATGCCCCTGGACCAGGCCGCCGCCCACCTGGCCCGGCTTTTGGCCGAGGCCCTGGGCCAGACTGGAGACCGGTCATGAGCCGCCGCCGGCCCTCGCCGCGCTTTTTCGCCGACGGCGTGCTGTTGGTGGACAAGCCGGCCGGTCCCACCAGCCACGACGTGGTGGAACGGTTGCGGCGACGCTATCGGCCCGATAAGCTTGGACATGCCGGGACGTTGGACCCCTTCGCCACCGGCCTGCTGGTCCTGGCCTTCAACCAGGCCACCCGCCTGGCCGAGCTGTTGGGCGCCGGGGCCAAGCTCTACCAGGCCAGCCTGGGCCTGGGCCGGGCCACCGACACTGGAGACCTGAGCGGCGAGACGGTGGCCGAGGCCCCGGTGCCGGTATTGGAGGCCGCCGTGGTGGCCGAGGCCCTGGCCGGGCTGGAGGGCCCGCGCCTGCAGACCCCGCCGGCCTATTCGGCGGCCAAGCACGAGGGTCGGCCCTTGTATGCCTACGCCCGGGCCGGGGTGAAGGTGGAAAAGCCGCCGCGCCCCATCACGGTGCACCAGGCCCGGCTGGTCTCCCTGGCGCCGGGGGAGATCGTCTTCAACATGCTTTGCTCCCGGGGCACCTATGTGCGCGCCCTGGGCGAGGACCTGGCCCGGTCCCTGGGCAGCGAGGGCCACCTCACCGCCCTGCGCCGCCTGGGTTCCTCGCCCTTCGCGGTCCAGGAGGCCCTGGGCCTGGACCAAGCCCTGGAACTGGGTCCGGAGGAGCTGGCCCGACGCCTGCTGCCCCTGCCCGAGGTCCTGGACCGCCTGGGCCTGCCGGTGGTGGAGGTGGACGCGGACACCGCCTGGAGCCTGCGCCAGGGCCGCATCCTGCCCCGGGAGACGCTTCTGGCCCACACCCGGGGCCAGCATCAGGACGGCCAGCCCTTCCAGGTGCGCGACGACCAGGACCGGCTGGTGGCGGTTTTGCGGTGGCTGGGGCCCGGTGAACGCCGGCCCCAACGCGACTACGAGAACATCAGGGTTTTCCCCGAGGCCGCGAACGAGGCCCCGGGGGAGAGTCAAGCATCTGCGTCGGCCCATGGGGCCGAGTGAGCCTGGAGGCCCGACCAAGGGTGGTTGGGCTAAGGACTCTGGGCCGCAGACGAGGGGCCACGAGGCCCACTAACACAAGGAGGATTGAAAAGTGGTTCTGACTCCGGAAGACAAAAGCGCCCTTATCATCAAGTTTCAGCGCAAAGAGGGCGACACCGGCTCGCCGGAGGTGCAGATTGCGCTTCTGAGCGAGCGCATCAAGTACCTCACCGAGCATTTCAAGGTCCACGCCAAGGACCACCACAGCCGCCGTGGCCTGCTGAAGCTGGTCGGCCAACGCCGGCGCCTGCTCAACTACCTGCGCCGCAAGGACGTGGAACGCTATCGCGCGGTGATCAAGGAGCTGGGCATCCGCAAGTAAGTCCGAGAGGCATTGAGAGAGAGCATGTACAAAAAGGTATCGACCGTCATCAACGGTCAAGAGTTCAGCATCGAGACCGGCAAGCTGGCCAAGCAGGCCAGCGGCGCGGCCTGGGTCACCCACGGCGAGAGCGTGGTGCTGGTGACCGCGGTGGCTGATTACTCCATTCGCGAAGGCATCGACTTCATTCCGCTCACCGTGGATTACCAGGAGTTCGGCTACGCCGCCGGTCGCATTCCCGGCAACTTCTTCCGCCGCGAGATGGGCCGCCCCAGCGAGCGCGAGACCCTCACCAGCCGGCTCATCGACCGTCCGGTGCGCCCCAACATCCCCAAGGGCTGGGGATACGAGACCCAGATCATCGCCAACGTCTACTCGGTGGACAAGGTCAACGACCCCGACGTCATGGCCCTGACCGGCGCCTCCGCCGCCCTGTGCCTGAGCGAGATCCCCTTCAACGGCCCCATCGCCGGGGTGCGGGTGGGCCGGGTCGACGGCCAGTTCGTCTTGAACCCCACCACCGAGCAGCGGGCCCAGTCCGATGTGGACCTGATCGTGGCCGGCAGCCGCGAGGCGGTGGTGATGGTCGAGGGTGGGGCCGAGTTGGTGAGTGAGGACGTGATCCTGGAAGCCATCTGGTTCGCCCACGCTGGCCTGCAGCCCTTGATCGACATCCAACTGGAGCTGGTGGCGGCCTGCGGCAAGGACAAGCGCGCCTTCCAGCCGCCGGCCAAGGACGAGGAGCTGTTGGCCAAGGTCCGCGCGGCCTGCGCCGCCGGCATGCGCGAGGTGCTCTCCACCCGGCCCAAGCTGGAGCGCTACGCCAAGGTGCGCGCGCTCAAGGCCCAGGTCATCGCCGAGTTGGGCGAGGCGGCCGTCGGCAAGGAGGGCCAGATCAAAGACATGATCGACCACCTGGAGGCCGAGGCCATGCGGGAGATGATCTTGCACACCGGCCAGCGGGTGGATGGCCGCGACCTGGTCACGGTGCGCCCCATTGCCTGCGAGGTGGGGGTGCTGCCCCGCACCCACGGCTCGGCGCTCTTCACCCGGGGCGAGACCCAGGCCCTGGTCACCTGCACCTTGGGCACCAGCGGCGACGAACAACGCATCGAGACCGTGATCCAAGGCGACGTCTTCCGCCGCTTCATGCTGCACTACAACTTCCCGCCCTTCTCGGTCAACGAGGTCAAGCGCCTGGGCGGACCCGGCCGTCGCGAGATCGGCCACGGCGCCCTGGCCCGGCGGGCGGTCGGCCGCGTTCTGCCCAGCAAGGAATCTTTCCCCTACTCCATCCGCGTGGTCAGCGACATCATGGAGAGCAACGGCTCCTCGTCCATGGCCACCGTCTGCGGCAGCTCCTTGTCCCTGATGGACGCGGGCGTGCCGGTCAAGGCCGCCGTGGCCGGCGTGGCCATGGGCCTGATCATGGAAGGTGACAAGGTCGCGGTGCTGACCGATATCCTGGGTGACGAGGACCACCTGGGCGACATGGACTTCAAGGTCGCCGGCACCAGCGAGGGCGTGGCCGCGGTCCAAATGGACATCAAGATCGCCGGCATCAGCAAGGAGATCATGGCCCGGGCCCTGGACCAGGCCAAGGAAGGCCGTCTGCACATTCTGGGCGAGATGGCCAAGGCCATCAACGCCCCGCGCGGTCAGATCAGCGACTTCGCCCCCCGCATCACCACCATCAAGATCCCGGTGGAGAAGATCAAGGACCTCATCGGCCCGGGCGGCAAGACCATCCGCGGCCTGCAGATGGAGACCGGGGCCAAGATCGACGTCTCCGACGACGGCACGGTGCATGTGGCGGCAGTGGAGGGCGCCGGCGGGGCCCAGGCCATCAAGATGATCCGCGACCTGACCCAGGAGGTCGAGGAGGGGGCGGTCTACGAGGGCAAGGTGGTGCGGATCATGGACTTCGGCGCCTTCGTGGAGCTGATGCCCGGCCGCGACGGACTGGTCCACATCAGCGAGTTGGACCACCTGCGGGTGCGCAGCGTCACCGACGTGCTGAAGGAAGGTGACGTGATCAAGGTCAAGGTCCTGGGCGTCGACGACCGGGGCAAGGTGCGTCTGAGCCGCAAGGCTTTGTTGCCCCCGCCCACCCCCGAGGAGATGGCCCAACGCCAGGCCGATGAGGCCCAGCGCGGGGACGACCCCTCCCGGGGCGACTACCGCCGTGACGACCGCCGCGACGATCGCCGGGGAGGCCCCGGGCGCGGCGACCGCGACCGCCGCCCCCCCCGCCGCTAGAGGTGGCCGTGATCGAGAAAACCGTCCTGGACAACGGGGTGCGCGTCCTCACCGAGCACAACCCCCAGGCGTTCTCGGTCACGGTCGGCCTCTGGATGGAGGTCGGCAGCCGTGACGAGGACCCCGCCCAAGGCGGGGTGAGCCATTTCATCGAGCACATGGCCTTCAAGGGCACCGCTCGGCGTTCGCCCCTGGACATCGCCCGGGAGATCGACCGCCTAGGCGGCCTGGCCAACGCCTTCACCAGCAAGGAGCACACCTGCTACCACGCCCGGGCCCTGGCCAGCCGCCTGCCCGAGCTCTGCGACCTGCTGAGCGACCTCTTGCTCAATCCCACCCTTGACCCAGCCGAGCTGGAACGGGAGCGGGACGTGATCCTGCAGGAGATCTGCGCGGTGGAGGACACCCCCGAGGACCTGGTCCACGTGCTCTTTGGCGAGGGCTTCTGGCCCGACCACCCCTTGGGTCGCTCGGTGCTGGGCAGGGTGGAGAGCGTCTCCGCCCTGGACCGCGCCGCCATCCAAGCCTATCTGGCCGAGCACTACCGGCCCCGGCGGGCGGTGGTCTCGGCGGTGGGCAACCTGGAGCACCAGCAAGTCTTGGATCTGTTAGGTCCCACCCTGGCCGCCCTGCCCAGCGGCGGCGATGATCCGCCTCGCACCCCGCCCCGGCCCAGCCCCGGCCTCTGGCTCAGCCGGCGCGACAGCGAGCAGGCCCACCTGGCGCTGGGTCTGGCCGCACCCGCGGCCAATTCCCCGGAGCGTTTCGCGGCGGCGTTGCTGAACCTGATCCTGGGCGGCAACATGAGCTCGCGCCTGTTTCAGGAGGTGCGCGAGAAGCGCGGCCTGGCCTACTCGGTCTACTCCTACCTCAGCTCCTACAGCGATTGCGGTCTGTTGGGCATCTATTTGGGCGTGGCCCCGGAGCGGGCGGCCGAGGCCCTGGCCGTGGTCCGCGCCGAGATCTTGCGTCTGGCCGACGAGCCTCCCCAGGAGCACGAGCTGCTGGACGCCAAGGAGAATCTGACCGGAGCCATCCTGCTGGCGGCCGAGAACCCCGAAAGCCGGATGAGCCGCATCGCCCGCAACGAGTACCAGTTCGGCCGCCAGATCGAGCCGGCCGAGGCCGCGGCGATGGTGGAGGCGGTGACCATGGACCAGATCGCCGACCTGGCCGCAACCATGTTGCGCCCCGAGAATCTGGGGGCCATGGCCCTGGGGCCGTTGGACCAGGCCGACCTGGCCCGGGGGCTGGGACGATGAGCGCGGTCCAGGTCTTGGTGCGGCGCCTGCCCCACGGCCAGGGTCTGCCCCTGCCAGCCTACCAGACCGCCCAAGCGGCCGGCCTGGACCTTCCCGCGGCCCTGGACGCCCCGCTCCAGATCGATCCCGGGGCCATCGCCCTGGTGCCCACCGGGCTTTGCCTGGCCATCTCTCCGGGGCACGAGGGGCAGGTGCGCCCCCGCTCCGGCCTGGCGGTCAAGCACGGTCTGACCGTGGTCAACGCCCCCGGCACCATCGACGCCGACTACCGGGGCGAGGTCAAGGTGGCCCTGATCAACCTGGGCCCGGACCCGGTGACCATCCAGCGGGGCGACCGGGTGGCCCAGTTGATCATCGCCCCGGTGACCCGGGCCGAGCTGATACCCGTGGATGAGCTGCCCGCCAGCCAGCGCGGCGCGGGCGGCTTCGGTCACACCGGCTAGCCCCCGCCATGGGCTTAAGCTTCTGCCTGCTGGCCAGCGGCTCCCGGGGCAACGCCATCTTGGTGCAGGCGGGCTCCGAGGCGGTGCTGGTGGATTGCGGGCTCTCCGGCCGCGAGCTTTTCGGCCGCCTGGAGCGCGCCGGCCTGGACCACCGCTGTGTCAAGGCCATCATCGTCACCCACGAGCACCGCGACCATGTGGCCGGGGTGGGAGTGGTGGCCCGCAAGCTGCGCCTGCCGGTCTTGGCCACCCCGGCCACCTTCGCCGCTTGCCCGAGCCTGGGCCCGGTGCGCCACCTGCCTTTCCGCGCCGGCGAAGCCTTCCATCTGGGCGGCCTGACCATCCAGCCCTTCGCCATCCCCCACGACGCCGCCGACCCGGTGGGTCTGGTGATCAGCAAAGGGGCCGCCCGCTTGGGATTGGCCACCGATCTGGGCCAGGTCCTGAAGCTGGTGGAGACCCGTTTGGCCGGCTGTCAGGCCCTGATCCTGGAACACAACCACGACCCCCAGATGCTGGCCGACGGCCCCTACCCGCCCTGGCTCAAACAGCGGGTGCGCTCCCGCCACGGCCACCTCTCCAACCAGCAGGGCTCGGAGCTTCTGGCGGCTGTCCACAGCCGGGAGCTGCGCCAGGTGGTGCTGGCCCATCTGTCGGAAAAGAACAACACCCCAGAGTTGGCCGCGGCTTCGGCCCGGGCGACCCTGGACCGGCTGGAGTCCCGGGCCGGGCTGAGCGTGGCCAACCAGGACCAACCCAGCCCGGTGCTGGAGATTTAGCGCGGAGTGATTATCTTTGGGTCTAGTGGCCCCGGATTGGGCCCAAAGGAAGGTTAGCCATGCCGACTTACGACTATCAGTGCAACAACTGCGAGCACATCTTCGAGGTGCTGCAAAAGCTGGACGACCCCGATCCCGAGTGTCCGCTCTGCACCTGTCCCCAGGTCACCCGTCTGCTCTGCGCCCCGGCCATCTGCACGCGTGGCGACGGCACCGCCAGCCGGGTGGAGTCGGAGATCAAAAAGCGCCTGGGGCAGGGTCGGGCCGGCGACGCCCTGCGCCTGGCCGACAAAGCGGTCAACCTGGTCGGCAAGCGCAAGGGCATGGACAAAATCAAGGCTGCCCGCGACAAGCTGCGGGGCCATCTCTCCCCCGGGGCCTAGAACCAAACCGGCGGCGCGCCCGCCCGGGACGCGCCGCCCTTCCGCCATCCCGTCACCGGGACAGCCAACTCTATTCCCGCTGGCGCACTCCGGCCGCCAATCGCCCCGGCCGCCCCGCCCTCCGGAACGACCCGGGAACGGGACGCGCTGGGTTGGCTACTTGGTGATATTCTTGGCGGCTCTTCCCTTGGCGGCGGGCTTCTTGGCGGCCTTCTTGGGCTTCAGCTCCGCCGCCATCTCGTCCACCTCCTTGGCGCCGTGGGCCAGGAATTCGGCCTCATCGGGCAGGAGGATGTTGATCAGGCGCAGGAACTCACCGGCGTGCTCGCGCTCCTCGTCGGCGATGTCCTGCAGAACCTTCTTGGCCAGCGCGTTGTCGGTGGCGTCGGCCAGGGCCTCGTAGAGGTTGATGGCCTCCTGCTCGGCCGACAGCGACATCCGCAGGGCGCGGCACAACTCGCGCGCGGTCAGTTTGCGGCCGGGGGCCATCCCGGTGAAAGGATCCATGAACTCGGGCATGCTTCCTCCTCTGATGGTGGGGCCCGCCGCAGCGGGATTTGGTCAGGCGACACCCTGAATACATAGGATAATCCGGCATCGCATCGATCGGCAAATAAAAAGCGACCGATCGCTTCCGGCCGGAGGTCTCCGTCTGCGCGCGGCGGCCGGCTTGCCGCCTTGGCCGCCGGTGGCCTGGTAAATCGAGGTCAGGGCGGGCCCAGCCTAGGGGCCCTGGTCCAGGTTGGGGTCGTGCTGGGGATCGTCGCGGCCAGGGTCCAGGCGGCTGGGGCCGGAAAAGGCGCGCCGCAACCAGCCCCAGTTGTCGTGGCCGGGAGGAGGAGCCGGCAAGGTTTGCAGTTCGTCCTGGTCGGGCACGAAATAGGCCTGGGGCGGGCGCCGGGACGGGCCGGGTTCGTCGCCGGAGTCGTCATGCGCGGGGCCGGCCCCGGCCGAGACCGGGCCCAACAGGCACAGGCCCGCCACCATCACCGCGATAAGGGTCTTGGTCGCCGGCATCGGCATCGACTCCAAGCGGAATTCGGGCGCGGGGCGCCAGCCCGGGCTTGGCCGGGGTCAGCGTTCGGCCTCGCCGCCCCGCTTGTGGGCCACCATGTCCTTGAGCTGGGCCAGAATGGCGCGCTTCTCGGCGTCGCTGAACCGGCCCACGTAGCGCCGGAGGTTCTCCTCTTTCTCGCGCTCGATGTTCAGCAGCGCCTGTTTGCCCTTGGGCGAGATCTCCAAGAGGGTCACCCGCTCGTCCTGGGGGTGGCGTTTGCGGATCAGGTAGCCGTCGCGCTCCAGTCGCTTGGCCAGGCCGGTCATGTTGGCCCCGGTGACCAGCATGATCTTGCCCACGTTGGTCACGGTGTTGACCCCGTCCTTGGACGAGTTCAGCACCCGGAGCACATTGTACTGCGCGAAGGTCAGTCCGTAGTTCTTGAAAATGGCCGAGGATCGTTTCTTGAAATCCTCCGCCACCCGAATCACCCCCATCAGGAGTTTTTCGTTGAGGCTCAGATTGCTTTTGTACCCGCCGTTGTCCATTGCACGCGCCCGCGATCGGTTGAAATTCACTTAATATACTAAGCGTCTTAGCTTACGTCAAACCACCTGGTGGTCGGTTTGGCGGCTTGACTCTTCTCGGTCATGGAGCGCGTGACGATCAAGTTGCATGAAGCGCGGCGCCGTTGCCGGAAGAAGGCCGCGGCGAGCGGGATGAAGGGGACGGACGAGACGGAGAGGGGAAGGGGGATGGAGGGTGTGGCGAGGCGCGAAAGTCGACGCCCATCGGGCGGTGCTCCACTCACCACGAGCATGGGCCGGCCCTCCCCTGATTGATCGCTGGGCGACCCGGGCGGCTGGTCCAGGCCGATCCGGACCAGCCCCCCGGAATCCAATCATTTCAGCTTGCCCAAGCCGCGCAGGACCTTTTCCGGAGTGATGGGCAGGTCCATGCAGCGATAGCCGGTGGCCTCGTAGACCGCGTGGGCGATGGCCGCGGCGGTGGGGATGGCCAGGCCCTCGCCGGCCTCCTTGGCCCCGAAGGGCCCCTCGGGCTCGTAGGTCTCCACCTCCACCGACTCGCTGGGCGGCATGTCCAGGGCGGTGGGAACTTTGTAGTCCAGGAAGGTGTTGTTCAGGGTGCGGCCGTCCTTCATCACGAACTGCTCGGACAGCGCGTAGCCCAGGCCCATCTGGATGGCGCCCTCCAGCTGGCCTTCCACCGCCTTCTTGTTGATCGGCACGCCGCAATCGTGGGCGGTGTAGATCTTGTCCACCTTGACCAGGCCGGTGTCCTGGTCCACCGTGACCTCGGCCACCTGGGCCCCGAAGGAGAAGGCCGGGCTGACCAGGCCCTTGTTGCGCGGGGTGTAGTAACCCTGGGCCACCAGGGGCTCGCCGCGCCGGCCACGCAGGGCCTTGTACACCGCCTGGGCGAAGCTCATCCGCTTCTTGGGGTTGGACTTGACGAAGATGTGGTCGTCCTCGAAGGCCAGGTCCTGGATCTGGTTGAGGTCGAACTCGGTGAAGAGGACTGGGATCAGCATCTCCTTGATCTTCTTGGTGGCCTCCAGGATGGCGTTGCCGTTCATCAGGGTGACGCGGCTGCCCCAGGAGCCCAGGTCGGCCTTGGGGGTTTGGGCGGTGTCCATGGCGGTCAGGCGCACCTTGTCGATGCTGATGCCCAGATCGGCGGCCAGGATCTGTCGGAGCACCGTGTCCGGCCCTTGGCCGATGTCGCAGGCCATGCTGAAGAGGTGGGCGGTGCCGTCCTCGTAGACCCGCACCTCGGCGGCGCTGAAGTTGTACTTGGTGTTGAACCAGTTGAAGACGCCGCCGCTGATGAAGCTGTAGGCGCTGACGCCCAGGCCGTGACCTGGCTTCTTGTTCTTGCGCTTCTGGTCCCAGCCGCTCAGCTGGCGGACCTTCTCCAGGCTCTCCTTGAAACCGCAGGTGGAGACGGTGGCCACCTCGGGGATGACATCCCCCTCCTCCATGGCGTTGATGATGCGAAGATCGATGGGATCGAAGCCCATCTCCTCGGCCGCCATGCTGAACTGGCTCTCCATGGCGAAATAGGCCTGGGGCGCGCCAAAGCCGCGCATGGCCGAAGCCGGGGGCTTGTTGGTGTAGACGTGGCGGCCGAAATAACGGTAGGCCGGCAGTCGGTAGGCCATGTTGCCAAAGGTGCCGCAGAGGAAGGTGGCGGTGGGCCCCATGGCGTTGTAGGCCCCGCCGTCCAAAAG